>CALASV010000378.1 GCA_937888895.1 uncultured Clostridia bacterium
ATATAAGACAAGCAAATAAGTAAAAAAAGGACATAAAAGGTACTAAAAATGTGCAAATAGTACCAATACTACGAATACCTTTTAATAAGACAAGTCCAATTAAAAGTGCAAGGATAAGTCCACTAATTATTTTTGGAACATGAAATAATGTATGTAATGTGTCAGTCACTGCTTGGCTTTGCGTAGAACAGCCAACACAAAAAGAAGAAGCAAGAAGAAGATAGGCATAAAAGGTGGCTAGTTTTGGTCGTTGCAATTGTTCTTTCATCAAATACATTGGACCACCATAAAAACTACCATCAGTTCGTTTTTTACGAAAGTGTAAACTAAGATAACATTCTACATAAGAAGTTGCCATACCAAAGATTCCAGTAAGCCAACACCAAAAGACAGCACCTGGACCACCAAAAGCAATTGCTGTAGAAATACCAATAATATTTCCAGTACCAAGAGTGGCAGCGAGCGTTGTAGCTAGAGAAGAAAAAGAACTAAGTCCATGAGAAGATGTTTTGTTATGTGCAGAGAAACGAATCGCTTTCTTTATTTTTTTTTGAATAAAACTAGTATGTAAGGAAAAATATCCATGAGTAAAACAAAGCAATAGAAGTAATGGACCTCCCCATAAAAATTGATTGATATGTTGTAAAAAAGAAAGAAATAAGGACATGGAAAGGAAACTCCTGCTTTATTAATTTATGTTTATGAGGAAAGGAAAAAAATTATACAAAAAATAAATGAAGTACAAGAGAAATTTATCGTTATTGCGAAATCACAATAAAAAAATCAACGATTATACTAAGAAAATATTGACAGTTTTGTTTTTTATAGCGTATATTATAATGCGACGAAATGATAAAAAATAGAAGAATTATATATCAATAAATGAATCGAGGTAAAATATGGGTAAATATTTTGGAACAGATGGGTTTCGAGGCGAAGCAAACGAAACCTTAACCGTAGAACATGCATATAAAGTAGGTCGTTTCCTTGGTTGGTACTATGGAAAAAATCATAGAGCGAAAGTTGCAATTGGAAAAGATACAAGACGTTCTAGTTATATGTTTGAGTATTCTTTAGTAGCTGGTTTAACAGCGAGTGGTGCTGATGCATATCTTTTGCATGTAACAACAACACCTAGTGTTTCTTATGTAGTAAAAAGTGAGGATTTTGACTGTGGTATTATGATTACAGCAAGTCATAATCCATTTTATGATAATGGTATCAAAGTTATCAATGGTCTTGGATATAAAATCGAGGCAGAAGTAGAAGCACAGATTGAAGCTTATATTGATGGTGAATTAGAGGAACTTCCTTTTGCAAAGAAGGAAAATATCGGGAAAACGGTAGATTATGCGATGGGAAGAAATCGTTATATTGGACATTTAATTTCATTAGCAACTCGTTCTTTTAAAGATATTCGCGTTGGATTAGATTTAGCAAATGGTTCAGCAACAACAATTGCAAAAGGTGTGTTTGATGCACTTGGTGCAAAAACTTTTGTTATGAGTAATGAACCAAATGGTTTGAATATCAATAAGGATTGTGGTTCTACACATATCGAGCATTTACAGAAATTTGTAGTGGATAACAATTTAGCCGTAGGTTTTGCTTATGATGGTGATGCTGACCGTTGTCTTGCTGTAGACGAAAAAGGTAATTTAGTCGATGGTGACAAGATTATGTATTTATGTGGTTGTTATATGAAGGAACAAGGACAGTTAAATAATAATACAGTTGTTACTACGGTTATGTCAAATATCGGACTTTATAAGGCATTAGAAAAAGCAGGTCTTTCTTATGAACAAACAAAAGTTGGCGATAAGTACGTATTTGAAAATATGATGCAAAATAATCATGCTCTTGGTGGAGAAAATTCTGGTCATATTATTTTCAGTAAACATGCCATGACAGGAGATGGTGTTTTAACTTCCTTAAAGATTATGGAGGTAATGTTAGAGAAGAAATTGCCATTATCTGAGTTGTTAAAGGACATGAAAACTTATCCACAAGTGTTAAAAAATGTTCGTGTGAGAGATAAAAAAGAAGCAAGAGAAGATGCCGAAGTGCAAGAAGCTGTAAGAAAAGGAGAAGCAAAATTAGCAGGAGATGGACGTATTCTTCTTCGTGAAAGTGGCACAGAACCAGTGATTCGTGTTATGGCAGAAGCAAGTAGCATGGAGATTTGTAATGAGGTAGTAGACAATATCGTTGAAGTATTGCAGAAATTTGTATAAGAGAAAAAAACTTCTAGTAATTTTGCAAGAAGTATGTTATACTATACAGTATTGTGGATAGGTATGAAAAATAGTGCCTGTCAAAATGTTAAGGAGGAAATTTTTTAATGAGCTTTAAGGTAGAAAAGTTAGAAAAGAACATGGCAAAACTTACAATCGAGGTAAGTGCAGAAAAATTTGAAAAGGCTTGTGAAACAGCATATCAGAAAAATAAGAATAAAATTAATGTTCAAGGTTTCCGTAAAGGAAAAGCTCCAAGAAATATCATCGAAAAGATGTATGGTGCAGGTGTATTTTTTGAAGATGCAGCAAATTCATTAATTCCTGATGCTTATGCAGAGGCAGCAACAGAAAGTGGTCTTGATATCGTTTCTAGACCAGAAATTGATGTTGTTCAGATTGGTAAAGGCGAAGACTTTATTTTCACAGCAGAAGTAGCTGTAAAGCCTGAAGTAGAACTTGGTCAGTATAAAGGTGTAGAAGTAGAGAAGACAGTAATTGAAGTAACAGATGCAGAAATTGATAACGAATTAAATAGAGTTCGTGAACAGAATTCCAGAATGATTACAGTAGATGATAGAGCTGTAGCAGATGGCGATATTGCAAACATTGATTATGAAGGTTTCTGTGATGGTGTTGCTTTTGCAGGTGGCAAGGCTGAAGCTCATGACTTAACAATTGGTTCTCATTCTTTCATTGATACATTTGAAGAACAGTTAATTGGTAAGAACATCGGCGATGAAGTAGAAGTAAATGTAACTTTCCCAGAACAGTATCATGCTAAAGAATTAGCAGGTAAGCCAGCTGTATTTAAAGTAAAAGTTAATGCAATTAAAGTAAAAGAACTTCCAGAAGTAGATGATGAATTTGCACAGGAAGTTTCCGAATTTGATACATTAGAAGAATATAAGAATGATATCAAGGCAACAATTTTTAGCAGAAAAGAAAAAGAAGCAAAGAATGTAAAAGAGGAAGCTGTTATTGAAAAGATTATTGAAAATGCAAAGATGGAAATTCCAGAGCCAATGATTGACAATACTGCTCGTCAGATGGCAGAAGAATTTGGTCAAAGAATGCAGTCTCAGGGACTTTCTTTAGAACAGTATTTCCAGTTTACAGGTATGGATGCTAAGAAATTTATGGAAAACTTAAAGCCACAGGCTGTTAAGAGAATCCAGAGCAGACTTGTATTAGAAGCTGTTGTAAAGGCTGAAAATATTACAGCATCTGATGAAGAGGTAGAAAAAGAAATCGAACAGATGGCACAGGCTTATAATATGGAAGTTGAAAAGTTAAAAGAACTTGTTGGAGAAGATGAAAGAAAAGCTATGGCAGAAGATGTTGCAGTTCAGAAAGCATTAGAATTTGTAGTAGAAGCTGCTGTAGAAGTTGAAAAGCAGTAATAGAAAAAAGATTACTGTTCACATAGCTTTTAGCATTTACTGCTAAGAATGTAAGAAAATGTAGCATAATAAGTTGTTGTTTTTCTATGCAGTCAGATATTTTTTGTCTGACTGCATAAAATATAATGATATTATATAATTATGTAAAGACAATGATGATAGTTTATAAAGGAGGTCATACATGAGTTTTGTACCTTATGTTGTTGAACAGACGAGTAAAGGAGAACGTTCCTACGATATTTATTCTAGATTGTTAAAAGATAGAATTATTTTTCTTGGGGATGAAGTAAATGATACAACAGCAAGTCTTGTTGTAGCACAGCTTTTATTTTTAGAGGCAGAAGACCCAAAGAAAGATATTTCTCTTTATATCAATAGTCCAGGGGGTTCTGTGACAGCCGGTATGGCAATTTATGACACAATGAAATTTATTAAGTGTGATGTTTCTACTATTTGTATTGGTATGGCAGCAAGTATGGGCGCATTCTTGTTAGCAGGTGGTACAAAAGGTAAGAGAATGATTCTTCCAAATTCTGAAGTTATGATTCATCAGCCATTAGGTGGTGCAAGAGGTCAGGCAACAGAAATTAGAATCGCAGCAGAAAATATTTTAAGAACACGAAAGAAATTAAATGAAATTCTTGCAGAAAATACGGGAAAACCAGTGGAAGTAATTGAAGCTGATACAGAACGTGATAATTACATGACAGCAGAACAAGCATTAGCGTATGGATTAGTTGATGTCATTGTGAAAGAAAGAGCATAGGCAAGATTGATGGAGGTATTTTAGGTGGCAAGGTCAGATGACAAAAATGTAGTTTATTGCTCTTTTTGTGGTAAGCGTCAAGACCAAGTACACAGAATGCTTGCAGGAAATGATGGAGCATGTATCTGTGATGCTTGTGTAAATCTTTGCTTCGATATTTTAGAAGAAGAAGAGGACGATATGATGCCTTCTGATTATGCACAGGAGCAGGGCATCAATTTGTTAAAGCCAAAGGAAATTAAAGAGTTTTTGGACCAATATGTAATTGGACAAGAGGAAGCGAAAAAGGTTCTTTCGGTTGCTGTGTATAACCATTATAAAAGAGTATTATCTGCACAAAGTATGAATGTAGAACTTCAAAAAAGTAATATTTTGATGATAGGTCCTACAGGTTCAGGTAAGACTTACTTAGCACAAACATTAGCAAAGCTTTTGAATGTACCATTTGCAATTGCAGATGCTACTGCATTGACGGAAGCTGGTTATGTAGGTGAAGATGTAGAAAATATTTTGTTAAAAATTATTCAAGCTGCTGAATGGAAAATTGAGCGTGCGGAATATGGTATTATCTATATTGATGAAATTGATAAAATTACAAGAAAAGGTGAAAATACTTCGATTACAAGAGATGTTTCTGGTGAAGGCGTTCAACAGGCATTATTAAAAATTTTAGAAGGAACGGTAGCTTCTGTTCCACCACAGGGTGGCAGAAAGCATCCACATCAAGAGTTTCTTCAGATTGATACAACAAATATTTTATTTATTTGTGGTGGAGCTTTTGATGGTTTGGATAGAATTGTGGAAAATAGAATTGGCGAAAAGGCAATGGGATTTTCTGCAAAATTGTATGAAAAAGAAGAAAAAAATATTGGTGAGTTGTTCCGTCAGGTAATGCCACAAGATTTAGTGAAATTTGGATTAATCCCAGAATTTATTGGTCGTATGCCAGTACATGTAGCATTGGATATGCTTGATGAGAATGCATTGATTCAAATACTTCGTGACCCTAAAAATGCATTGACAAAACAATATCAAGCATTATTTGAATTAGATGGAGTAGAACTTGAATTTGAGGAAGAAGCATTGCGCGTATTTGCAAAGCGTGCTTTAGAATATAAAACAGGTGCAAGAGGTCTTCGCTCTATTATGGAGAAGACATTAATGGAAACGATGTATCAGATGCCTTCCGATGAAACGATTTTAAAATGTATTGTGACAAAGGAGTCAGCAGAGGGTTCTGAGCAACCAAGTCTGCTTGTATCGGATGGTTCACAAAAGAAGTACGGAAAAAAAAGAAAGTAAACTTTATAAAACAGGGAATGTTGCAAAATGATTAGAAGTCTTGTTTTATTTTATATCTGCTAGGACACGCTCTCGCTTAGGACGAAACGGAACGGTACTAGGCTCGAAAAAACCTCGCCAAGGACCGCCGTTTCTTTATGGTCCTTAGCAGATATAAAATAAAACAAAGACTTTGGTTATATTTAATTTATTTTGCAACATCCCCTGTTTTTGAATGTATAAAATAATTGATTTGAAAAAATTTGTATTAGGAGGATTAGAATGAGTGAAGAATTAATTATGCCAGTAGTAGCAATCAAAGGACTTACGCTATTACCGGGTATGCTGATTCACTTTGATATACACAAAGATTCTAGTATTCGTGCTATTAATATAGCATTGCAAGAAGGAAGACAAGTTCTTGTGGTAACACAAAAAAGTTCGGTAGGAGAAGAACCTACGAAGGAAGAATTGTATTCTATGGGTACAGTTTCTACAATAAAACAGATGATTAAAATGCCGGGCAATCAGATTCGTGTATTGGCAACAGGAATCCGTAGAGGATATTTAGAAGAATTGATATCGACAGACCCTTACTTAGAGGGAAAAGTTTCTTTACCAGTAGAAGTGAATGCGGATGCATTAAGTCCTGCGGAACAAAGAGCAATGCTTCGAGCATTGAAAGATATGTTAGAAGTTTATGTGAAATCCAATGAAAAAATTGGAAAAGATGTTGTAAAGCAGATGATGAATGTCGATACTGTAGACGGTTTAATCAATCAATTAGCAATAGGAATACCAATGACAGTTACTTCAAAGCAAAAAGTATTAGACGCTGTTCATATTTTAGACCGTTTTGAAACAATTATGGTAATTCTTGCGAATGAAATAGAAATTTTAGAAATCAAAAAAGATTTACAAGGAAAAGTAAAGGCAAAAGTAGATAAAAACCAGAAGGATTATATATTAAGAGAGCAATTAAAAGTAATTCGAGAAGAACTTGGAGAAGGTGCTACTTCGGAAGATATATCAGAATTTTATGAAAAATTGAAAATCATAAAAGCAACTGATGAAATAAAAATAAGGATAAGAAAAGAAATTGACCGTTATAAATCAGTAATGGGTAGTTCGGCAGAGAGTGTAGTAGCTCGTGGTTATGTAGAAACTTTATTATCATTACCATGGGAGTATGGTTCAAGAGATAATTTAGATATTGGAAGAGCAGAGAGAATTTTAAATAAAGAGCATTATGGGTTAGATAAAGTAAAAGAACGTATTTTAGAGTTTTTAGCAGTTCGTGCTTTAAATAAAAAAGGACAGTCTCCTATTATTTGTTTAGTTGGACCTCCGGGAACAGGGAAAACTTCGATTGCAAAGTCTGTTGCTACAGCATTAAATAAAGATTATGCACGTATTTGTCTTGGTGGTGTGAGAGATGAGGCAGAAATTAGAGGACATAGAAGAACTTATGTAGGTGCTATGCCTGGTCGTTTAATTCAAGCATTGAAGACCGTAAGAGTAAATAATCCATTGATTTTATTAGATGAAATTGATAAAGTAAGCAGTGACTATAAGGGAGATACTTCTTCTGCCTTGTTAGAAGTATTAGACCCAGAGCAAAATAAAAACTTTGTGGACCATTATGTAGAATTGCCAGTAAACTTGTCAGAAGTATTATTTATTTGTACTGCAAATTCAGTGCAAACTATTCCAAAACCATTATTAGACCGTATGGAAGTAATTGAAGTAAGTAGCTATACGGAAAATGAAAAGTTGCATATTGCAAAAGACCACTTAGTTCCAAAGCAATTAGAGAAAAATGGTTTAACAAAAAAAGAATTAAGAATTTCTTCAGATGCTTTGAAAGAGTTAATTAATGGATATACAAGAGAAGCAGGAGTACGTTCGCTAGAGCGTAAAATTGGAGAAGTATGTCGCAAAGCTGCAAGAGAAGTATTAAAAGCAAAACAGCAAGGAGAAGAAGCGAAAGTAATTAAAATAAGTAAAAAGAATTTATCAGAATATTTGGGTAAGAGAAAATATCGTTTAAAGACAGCAAATGAGGTAGCGGAAGTTGGTATTGTAAGAGGGCTTGCTTGGACAGAAGTAGGTGGTGATACATTACAAATTGAAGTAAATAGTATGCCAGGAAAAGGTTCTTTACAATTGACAGGAAAGCTTGGAGATGTTATGAAGGAATCTGCGCAAATCGCATTAAGCTATGTACGTTCTATTGCAGAACAGGCAGATGTTCCAACCGAATATTTTGAAAAGCATGATTTTCATTTGCATGTACCAGAGGGAGCTGTACCAAAAGATGGACCATCGGCAGGTATTACAATGGCAACTGCTATTTATTCTATGATAACAAATACTCCAGTAAAAGCTGATGTAGCAATGACAGGGGAAATTTCATTAAGAGGTAAGGTGTTACCAATAGGTGGTCTAAAAGAAAAGTTACTGGCAGCGAAACAAGCAGGAATGAAACTGGTACTAATACCAAAAGATAATGAAATTGACTTAACGGAAATTTCAGAAGAAATTATTTCTGATATGGAAATTATTCCTGTTTCTTATATGTCAGAAGTATTAGAATATGCGTTAGAAAGGAAATAACAATGAATGTAAATCATGTGTCACTCGAAACGGTGTGTGGTATTACAAGTACATTACCAGAAAATAGTTTGCCAGAGTTTGCATTTGCAGGAAAATCAAATGTAGGGAAGTCTTCTTTAATCAATGCTTTAATCAATCGAAAAGCGTTAGCTAGAACATCAGCCCAACCCGGAAAAACACAAACCATCAATTTTTATAATGTAGAAGAACAATTATATTTTGTAGACCTTCCGGGATATGGATATGCAAAAGTATCACAAGAAATAAAAGAAAAATGGGGCAAAATGATAGAAAGGTACTTGCAAAAATCCAAACAATTAAAATTAGTATTTCTTTTAATTGATATTCGTCATGAGCCTTCTGCTAATGATAAAAATATGTATGAGTGGATTGAATATAATGGCTTTGAGCCAATTATTATTGCTACAAAATTAGATAAAATCAATCGTAGTCAAGTACAAAAGCATGTAAAAATGTTGCGTACAGGGTTAGGTTTGAAGAAAGAAACTGTATTAATTCCTTTTTCTGCAGAAACAAAACAAGGAAAAGAAGAAATTTGGGAAGTCATTGAATCTTATCTAAATTTGCAATAAAGAAGAGGCTATCTATTTTTTGATAGCCCCAACGATTATTCTTTTTTCGATGGAGGATTTCCTGCCATTAACGTAGAAATTAAATAAGCGTAAATATCAGAGTTATATTCTTTCCAGTGGTTACAAATAATATCTGCTTCTTCCGCAGAGGTTACAGGTAAATTAAGATGAATGAGTTCGCTGTCACGCTCTACAATACGGAGTTCGACAATGAACTCATTTTTCTTTTTCTCATAATAATCTGCCGAAACAGCAATCATTTCTCGTAATTCATATTCTTTTTCTGAAAGATATGCATCAATATCATCTCGAATGGCAACGGAGATAGTTGTATAAAAATAAGATAGCGTTTCTCTACCAGATGGTGTAATTCGATATAAATAAGAGTTATGAGAAGTTTCTACCTCAATATAGTTGTCTTCAATTAGGTCTGCTAATGTTTCTTGAATTGTAAGATAATTTGTATATTCTTTTTCTAATATAAAGCGAGTAAGTTCCGTATTAGTAATAGGAAATGTCATTCTGTCTAAAATATAAAGTATAATTAGTTTATAAAGCATTAAAGATTCTGATTGTAACATTCCTGTTTTTTTCCTCCTTGAAAAATTTGTTTTTCTTGTAATAATTTGCGAATATCATTTTGTACTCGTTTTTTATCGGTACTCCATAAAGGAGCAATTAAAAGATTTCTTGGACCATCTCCTGTTAGTCGGTAAATAACAATAGAAGATGGGATTCGTTCTAATAAAGTAAGTAATGTTTCTAAATAAGTATCACGATTCATACAATAAAATGCTTGTTGTTCACAAAGCATAGGATAATCTTTTGCTAGTTTTGTATTTTTTAATATATGTAATAGTTGTAACTTAATTCCATGAATAGGAAAAGAACAAATATAATCAATCGTTTGTTGCATATCGGAAAGTGTTTCAAATGGAAGTCCTAAAATACAATGGACAATGACGGGAATATTTCTTTTATTTAATTCGGTAACAGCTATTTCAAAAACAGAATTTTCATAGCAACGATTGATATAACGAATTGATTCTTGTTTTGTCGTTTGAAGACCAAGTTCTATATAGACTGGTTTGACTTTTGTTAATTCTGATAAAAGTTCTAGCACAGGTTCAGGTAAACAATCTGGTCTTGTACCAATAAATAACGCTTCAATATCAGGATGATGAATTGTTTCCATAAATAACAATCGTAAATATTCTATAGAGGCATACGTATTTGTAAATGATTGAAAATAAGCAATATAGCCGAAAGGTGTGTTGTTTTTAGGAAGTTTTTTACTTACTTGAGCTTTGGCACGTTCGATTTGGTCAGCAATAGAAGTAATACATTTCTCGGCAAAGTCACCAGAACCACTCGTACTACAAAAAGCACAGCCACCAGTTCCAATGGTACCATCTCGATTCGGACAAGTCATACCACCATCTAAAGATAGACGAAACATTTTTTTATGAAAGGTTTGTTTGAAATATTCATCTGCACTAAAAAAATAGGGTAGCATCATTGTTTCTCCAATTTATTTTTATTTAACCGAAAATTAGGAATATCCACTTGAATATAAGTTCGTTTTTTGGCTTATTTTCGATGTTTTTCTATTGTACCACTAGGAAACTTTTTCGTCAATGAAGATTATAATTGATTTTGTGTTAATTGTATAAAAAATTTATATTTTTAAAATTTTAAAAAAAGTTAAAAAAAGGTGTTGACAAAATACAAAACGCTTGATATAATACAAACGTACTTGAGTGACAGGTATAAAAAATGAAATAAATGCTACGGGATCTTAGCTCAGCTGGGAGAGCATCTGCCTTACAAGCAGAGGGTCATAGGTTCGAGTCCTATAGGTCCCATTATAAGAAGTAGTTTTATATTTCTTATATGCTGGCGTGGCGGAACAGGCAGACGCACAGGACTTAAAATCCTGCGGTAGCGATACCGTACCGGTTCGATTCCGGTCTTCAGCACCAAAAGAACTACTAATAATTTAGTGGTTCTTTTTTTGTTTTACAACCAAAAGCATTTTGATATAAAGTGCAAAAATATTATAATTAATATAGGAGATTATTATGAAAAAATTTGATTATAACGAAGTTGGAAAACAAATAGGTTGGAACTTTTCAAATATGAATTATACTTTGGAAAAGGAAAGTGATTATGATTACTACAAGGAAGTAATAAGTCATATTACACCTAAAACCAAAATGCTAGATATTGGCTGTGGTAGTGCAGAGAAAACATCTAGGTATTATTCTTTGGCTGATACGGTGTATCTTACTGACTTTGAACCTGAAATGTTAAAAAAGGCACAAGCAAATGTTAATAAATATTACGAAACATTACCAAAGGTAAAAAACAAATTCAACTTTGCAATTTTAGATTGTAATGGACCTTTTGATTTTCCAGATAATTCTTTTGATTTAGTAGTGTCTAGACACTGTGGTGCAAATATGCAA
>CALASV010000379.1 GCA_937888895.1 uncultured Clostridia bacterium
CATGCCCCAATGCAGAAATTTCTCTAGTTTCTAGCATTTCTCCACATCGCAAACAATACTTTTCTTCCATTCCATTTACAGTACAAGTGGCTTCTATGCTTACTTTCCATTGTTCTTCTACTTGATGTCCTAGTGGTGGTAATTCAGTTACTTCAATTTTTAAGTCTTCATAACCTTCTGTAATACAATGTTTGGACTTAATTCCACTCTCCGTACAAGTCGGTTCTTTATCTATGGTCCATTCTGTACTATATACTAACTCCAGTTTTGAAATAGTTCCTGTACCTAATACCATGCCACAATCATTACAAATTTCTTCATAAATTCCTTCATTTTCATACGTTGGTGGAGTTACGACTACTTGATGAGTACTGCCATGTCCCTTTACTTCGATTGTTTCTGTTATCTTATCACCACATCGTTTACATTCTTTTGTGATATAACCATTTTCCGTACAAGTAGCATTTTCTTTTACAAGAATGGCATATTCATGTCCTAATGCTGATACTATTATTTCATTTCTTATGTTGCTACAATCCCTACATTGTTCCCATTGTTTTCCTTGTTCGGTACAAGTTGGTTGTTGTGTCTGTAACAACCAATCATGCTCTAATATTACTTGATTTTCAACAACACTATCGTTACATCTGCTACATTCTTTTTTTATGTATCCTTCTTTGTTACATGTTGCTTCTATTTTTTCTACTTCAACATAATCATGACCGAATGCAGAAATTTCTCTAGTTTCTACTACCTCTCCACATCGCAAACAATATTTTTCTTCTACTCCATTTGTAATGCAAGTAGCTTCTATTGTTATGTTCCATTGTTTTTCTACTTCATGTCCTAATGGTAAAATCTCCGTTATCTCTATTTTGAAATCTTCATACCCTTTTGTTATACAATGTTTGGATTTACTTCCTGATTCGGTACAAGTTGGCTCTTTATCTACTGTAAAATTTTCTTCATACTCTAAAGCGATTTTATCTATCGTTCCTGTAAATAATACTTCGTCACAAATACTACAGCGTTCTTCATAACTGCCTTCACTTTCTGGTGTTGGCTTTAGTATAATCACTTGATAAGTTTCCCCATGTCCTGTTGCTTGAATAATCACTTCTTCTTTTATTTTACACTTAGAACATTCTTTAGTTATAACACCATCTACTGTACAACTTGCTTCCGTACGTCCAACTTCTTGCATCTCATGTCCAGTGGCTGATAATATTTCCACTTCTTTATACTCACAACGAATACATTCTTTTTGTTTTGCACCTTCTGTTACACAAGTAGGCTCTGTAACTATACTCCATTCGGTCAATTCATGCCCTAATGCTGAAATTTCTCTACTTTCTAAGACTTCTCCACATCGTAAACAATGTTTTTCTTCTACTCCTTTGCTTGTACAAGTAGCTTCTACTGTCATATTCCATTGTTTTTCTATTTCATGTCCTAGTGGTTGTAATTCTGTTACTTCTATTTTGAAATGTTCATACCCTTTTGTTATACAATGTTTCGATTTACTTCCTGATTCAGTACAAGTTGATTCTTTATCTATCGTAAATTCTTTCGCATACTCTAATGCAATTTTTTCTATGATTCCTGTAGCTAATACTTCATCACAAATACTACATCGTTCTTCATAACTTCCTTCTGTTTCTACTGTTGGCTCTAGTACAATCACTTGATAAGTTTCCCCATGTTCTGTTGCTTTAATAATAACATCTTCTTTTATTTTACATTTAGAACATTCTTTATTTATAACGCCATCGACTGTACAACTTGCTTCGGTACGTCCAACTTCTTGCATTTCATGTCCTGTGGCAAATAATACTTCTTCTACTCTTTTTCCACATCGCAAACATTCTTGGGATTGTAAACCATCCGTAACACAAGAAGCTTCAACTTCTATTTTCCATTCGGACATTTGATGAGAAAGTGCTGGTACTGTCACTTCGTTTTGAATCGCA
>CALASV010000380.1 GCA_937888895.1 uncultured Clostridia bacterium
CAATATCTAAAATCGTAAAAAATAAAGATTGAATGCCCATTCCTAACTGTGTTACCATTCCTGTATACTTTAATAAGCTACCTACGCCAAAAGCCCCAAACATTGCTTTCATACTAACAAAAAAATAAACCACTAATTCAAACCATTTTGATAATATCATACCAATTACTGTTCTTTTTCGAATAAACTTTTCTTCTTTTTCTCTTAATGCCACGACTTTATCATTTGCCGTTTTTAATCTCTCATATAAGATAGATTGTCCACCAAATAAACGAATATCTTTTCCTTTTTGATATTCTGCACCACAAGACCACATCAAAGCATCTGATTGACGAAAAGGTTCATCTAACTTTTCATTGATTTCATAACTATGTTTTTCTATCTGTGCGGAAGTATACAGTTTATAAACCATAGTAATAAAGAAACAAAGCAAAAAGACTACTGCAAACATCCAATGATTTAAAAAAGAACCTATCTTTCCTTCCACTGTTGCTTTTGCCATAAAAAATTCTATGACAAGTGTTACAGAAATACCAATTGTAAACAAAGAAAATAATATATTGGTCATTTGGTTTACTACGATAATTACACCTCGACCATAAATCCAACTTCCTATCAATTGACGCTTTCCATTGATTTTAGTATCAGAAAGCATAGCATAGTCCATTTGCCATGCTTTTTCGGCAATACTTTGTTCTAATTTTTTCATTACAATATACCTTAATACATCAAAAAACTGAGCAAAAAAATTCCGAATTAAAGCACCTATAAAATTTAAAGCCACTAATAAAAAGACGAAAACTAATATATGTTCCATTTCCCTTGCTGGACTAGCCAATTCACTTAAAATTTTAGCAGACAACAAGATACCAATATAAGGATATAACGCTTCCATTACAGAATAAATCAATGCTACTGGAAAAATGGCAGGTGACTCTTTTATTAAAAATTTAATCGCTCGAAAAAAGCTTTTCATTCCTTATACCTCCTCTGCTATCACTTGTTTTTTCTTATAATACTGACTTTGAACTTCAAACATTTTTGCATAAACTCCATCTTTCTTTACTAGCACATCGTGTGTTCCTTCTTCTACTATTTTTCCATCTTTCATTAGTAAAATTCGGTCACAAAACTTGGTACTCGCTAATCTGTGTGAAATAAAAATCGTTGTCTTTCCTTTGGAAAATTCACTATATTTTTCGTATAATTCACTTTCCATAAGAGGGTCAAGTGCTGCTGTTGGTTCATCTAATATAAGAATTGGAGCTTCTTTATACAAAGACCTTGCTAATAACAGTTTTTGTTCTTCTCCACCAGAAAATTCTACAGCATCTTCTTGTACTCCCACTCCAAGATTTGTATGCAACCCATTTGATAATGACTTCACTTTTGTATCAATATCTGCTAATTTTAAACAGTTCCATAGACATTTTTCATCTGCTTTCTCTGAAAATACTAAATTTTCTTGTAATGAAATTGGGAAGAAGTTTTTATCTTGAAATACTCCTGAAAAATACTTCAATACAGAAGTTGTAGTATAGTTATTACGATTTACGCCATTGATTAAAATTTCGCCTTTTGTAGGTTTATAAAAACCACATAAAAGTTTAATCAATGTTGTTTTTCCGGCACCATTTGCACCTACCACTGCAATATTTTCTCCTGCTCTTAAAATTAAATTTAAATTTTCTATTGTTGGTTTTTCTTCACCTTCATAACAAAAACTTACATTTCGAAACGTAATTTCTACCTTTTGATTTTCTTTTAACTTAAATTCTTTTTTTCCTTCTTCGGACTCCTTTTCAATACGTTTTCTAAATGTTTTATCTTCTTCAATATAAAAAGCAAACTGATTTAACTTTTTCATTCCACCAAAAATAGAGCGACACCAAGAAGCAAATCCTGTAATAATACCAAAATAGAATACAAAATCTCCAACATTTAATGTTCCATCAAATACACAACGAATTAAATAAATATAAGCTATTGCCTCCCATATCATCTGAACAAGTGAATTAACAAAACCTTCCAAATAATAGTTTGCTTGCATTTTCACTGTATATTTTAATCTTTGCTTTAATTCTTGATTATATTTTTTATGTAGCCATGGTGCCATATGATATAGTCGAACATCTTTTGCTGACTCAAAAGAACTAAATTCTTTACTTAAATATGCTGTCTTTACATCAATATCAATCCATTTATGCCGATTTTTTGCTTCCCAACGATTACAACAAATGCCTACATAATAACTTATTAATGTACCTACAATTACAACAATTAAAATCCATACTGATACATTAGAAAGCATTCCTGTATAGAGTATCATTCCAACAAATGCTGTTGTCATAGATACAAATAAAGAAAGAAACCCTTCAATATAAATGCCTGATTCTGACCAAAGATAGTAATCTTTCATCTTCTTAAAATCCTCTTGAAACTTTGCATTTTCTATTTTAGAATAATCCGTTTCCATCACTTGTTTCACGATATCTTGTATATATTGATATCCTATTTTGGTTTGCTTACATCGTTGCGTTCTACTTATCCATTCATTCCCTACATATAACAATAACAATCCTCCACCCAATAGGAAAATGTTTTGTATAATAACAGCTATCCCTTCTCCATCTGTAATATTTTCTACTAATACGGAAGGAAGATATGCTCCTAACAAGGAAATTCCAATTAATATG
>CALASV010000381.1 GCA_937888895.1 uncultured Clostridia bacterium
TGATTATCCATATGGCGGCGGTGCTGGTATGGTGATGCAGGCGCAGCCGGTTTACGATGCCTATCAAAATGTGGTAGAACAGATTGGTTATAAACCTAGAGTTATTTATTTGACTCCACAGGGAGCAGTATTTAATCAGTCTATGGTAGAAGAATTTGCAAAAGAAAAAGATTTGGTTTTCCTTTGTGGGCATTATGAGGGGATAGACGAAAGAGTTTTGGAAGAAATTGTTACCGATTACGTATCTATCGGTGATTATGTATTAACAGGTGGTGAATTACCTTCTATGGTAATGATTGATGCAATTTCTCGTTTGATTCCTAATGTATTAAATAATAAGGATTCTGCTGAATATGAAAGTTTTGCAGGTAACTTATTAGAACATCCACAATATACAAGACCAGAAAATTATCAAGGCAAAAAAGTACCAGAAGTTTTATTATCAGGTCATCATGCCAAAATTGAGGCTTGGAAAAAAGAACAATCGTTGCTTCGCACCAAAAAATATCGCCCAGATTTATTAAATTGAGCCAAAAAACACTTGATTTTTCCTAGATTATCGTGTATAATGCCTCCTTGTGAGATAAGATATTCCTCTGTATCAGAAAGATAGTAAGAATGTCGTAAAATTTAGGGAGGTCACAAAAATGAATGAAATTATTAAGAACATTGAAGCAGCTCAATTAAAGTCTGAAGTTACAGATTTTCGTGTTGGTGATACTGTAAGAGTATACGCAAAGGTAAAAGAAGGAAATCGTGAAAGAACTCAGATGTTTGAAGGTATCGTATTAAAGAGACAGCACGGTGGTGCAAGAGAAACTTTCACAGTTAGAAAGACATCTAACGGTGTTGGTGTTGAAAAGACTTGGCCATTACATTCTCCAAACGTAGAAAAGATTGAAGTAATTCGTCTTGGTAAGGTTAGACGTGCTAAATTAAATTACCTTCGTCAGAGAACTGGTAAGAGTGCAAAAGTAAAAGAACGTGTAAAATAGTTCATAAAAATAAAAGCCTTCGGGAATTCCCGAAGGCTTTTTAAGTGCTAGTCTTGAAATAAAAAACTTGACATGATATACTTAAAACGGATACATGGAAAGGAAATGATTGCCTATGGATATGCATTTATATAAAAAACCATCTAAATATAAAAAATATATCAAATCCCTTGTCTTATGGATTGTCGAAATAATTCTTGTAATTTTAGCTGCTTACTTAATTATTGAATATGCAGTAGAAAAAACAACAATGATGGGAATTTCTATGAACACTACATTAAATGATGGAGATAAAATTATTATTAACAAAGTATCTTATTTAAAAAAAGACCCAAAACGCTATGATGTGATTGTATTTAATCAAAGTAAAAGTGGACACGGCTACTACAATATAAAGCGTGTGATAGGACTTCCGGGAGAAACGATAGAAATTATAAATGGATATGTTTATATCAATGGTGAAAAACTAGAAGAAGAAATTGTAGTAGAGCCAATGAATATCGCAGGACTTGCAAAAGAAGAACTTGTCTTACAAGAAAATGAATTTTTTGTATTAGGAGATAATCGTAATTCTAGTGAAGACAGTCGTTTTGCTAACATTGGCATTGTTGTAAAAAGTGATATTATCGGAAAGGCGTGGTTACGACTTTCGCCATTTTCTATTATTGACAAAATTAATAAACAAAATTGAAAGTGAGGAACAATATGCATTATCAATGGTATCCGGGGCATATGTCAAAAGCAAAACGACAGATGCAGGAAGATTTAAAATTAATTGATGTTATTATTGAATTAGTAGATGCTCGTATTCCATATAGTTCTAAAAATCCAGACATTGATACATTAGCGAAAGGAAAATGTAGAGTAATTTTATTAAATAAAGCAGACCTTGCAGATGAAGCAGTAACAGCTTCTTTTAAAAGATATTATGAAAGTAAAGGATTTCATGTATGTACTGTAAATTCTAAAGGTGGTACAGGCGTAAAGAATGTTATGAATACCGTACGAACTGCTTGTAAAGAAAAAATTGAAAAAGATAGAGCAAGAGGTATTATCGGAAGACCGATTCGTGCCATGATTGTTGGTATTCCAAATGTAGGAAAATCTACTTTTATCAATTCCTTTGCTGGAAAAGCTTGTACAAAAACAGGGAATAAACCGGGTGTAACAAAAGGAAAACAATGGATTCGTTTAAGTAAAGATTTAGAATTATTAGATACACCGGGTATTCTTTGGCCAAAGTTTGATGACCAAAAAGTAGGATTGCATATAGCAATGATTGGTTCTATCAATGAAGATATTTTAGACCAAAACGAATTAGCGATGAAATTATTAGAATATATTAAATAATAGATAATTTGCTAAATACAATATTATATGTTATAATTTCAATTAATTAAAAACTGTGAACAAGAGGAGTAATTTAGTTAGTAACTATTAGGAATTGAATGTCACCGACTGAAAGCATTCATTAGCGAAGACTATTTGAAGGTAGCTTGGGAGTTGTATATCTGAAATAATAGTAGGATATATTGTTAGTCGCATTAAGACTTTAAGGTAATATTTATTACAAAAAAAGGTGGTACCACGAGCAATTCGTCCTTTATGGATGGTTGCTCGTTTTTTATTTTAAGGTGATGATAAAATGAAATTTATATTTGAAAGTAGATTTGTACGAGTCTGATATTTTAATTTGAAAAA
>CALASV010000382.1 GCA_937888895.1 uncultured Clostridia bacterium
TATAAATGTCTTAGAGAGATAGATAATGTTACTTTATCTATGGCATTAAGTGGTGCTTCAGGAGAAGTTTGTGTATATATATTAGATTTTTTAAATGTAAAACTGAGAAAGTGTATTTATGAAGATGTTTGTATGTATGATGAAGTAAGTTTAGAGCATATATATAATGCACAATTACAGATGAAAAAGTTGTTAGATTGTTTCAAAATAAAATTATTGTAGTGAAAGAGGAACGTAAAATGAATGCACAATGGATATGGTTAAATCCAATCGTATATCCTGAATTTCAAAAAAATGAACAACGCATTTTTTGGCCAAAAATTTATAAGGATTGTGTTGTAGATTTTAAGAAAACAATAAGTTTTTCACAAATTCCAAAACAGGTAACTTTGTATGTGAGTGGGGATGCATTATTTCGGTTATGGCAGAATGGACAGTTTGTAGGGCAAGGACCAGCTTCGGCTGGTGGAGATTTTTTAATAAAAGACTCTCTATCATGGCATTATGCAAATGAGTATATGTTATATCCTGAAACAAAGGAGTTACAATTTTTTGCAGAGGTACGTTTGCAACCTCAAGAAATGACAGATATTGTAGGAGGGCAAGGTGGATTTTATTTATATGGTATCGCAAAATTTGATGATGGTACAATACAAACTTTTGGTACAGATGATACATGGCAAGTGCGATTGGATAAACGGTTTTTAGCTCCTTATGTTTATGATGAAACAAGAGAAGCAGAGAATTGGGAGTTTGCTGTACCAATACTAGACAATCGTAATTTGCAAGTTGCACCAATTCCACCATTATATTATGAAAAAGTATATCCGAAAGATACAATGCAACATAAAGTTTATTTACAAAAAGGTGCTTCTTTACATGTAGATTTTGCTCGTATTTACTCAGCTCATGTTGCTTTGCGTTGTGATAGTTCTTGTCATTTGCAAATATGTTGTTATGAGACACCAGAAGTATGTGTTAGTCAAGAGGAACTCACTTTAACAGGAACAGAAGAATATCGTAGTTTGTATATGAAAAGTATTGGCATGATGGAAATTTCTGTATTAGATTGTAATGATATTGTAACGATAGAACCATATCTTTATTTTAGTCATTATCCAGTGGAAGTAGAGGGACATATCAATACTTCAGATAAAGAATTAGATTTAGTATATGATGTATGTAAATGGACATTGAAAATCTGTCGTCAAACAGTACATTTAGACAGTCCAAAGCATCAAGAACTTTTAGCTTGTAGTGGAGATTATTATATTGAAAGTATGATGACAGCTTTTACGTTTGGTGATATGAGATTGGCGTCTTTGGATATTCGTCGAACTGCACAGTGGTTAGAGTATAATAATGGACGAATGTTTCATACAAATTATAGTTTGATTTGGGTACAATGGATAGAGTTTGTTTTTCAATTTACTGGTGAAATTGCTTTGTTAGAAGATTGTCATAAGGCTTTAATTGCTTTGTTGGAACGGTTTCAAACTTATATAGGAGAAAAAGGTGTATTAGAAAACCCACCAGATTATATGTTTGTCGATTGGGTAGTATTAGAAGGATATTCGATGCATCATCCACCAAAATGTATGGGTCAAACAGTATTGAATGCATTTTACTATAAAGCATTGGTAAATGCTGTTACAATTGCTAGTCGTCTTGGTTGGTCAGAAGCATCATTGTGGCAAGAGAGAGCAGATAAGTTACATAAAGCATTTCATTTCAACTTTTATGATGAACAAAAGGGAATGTATATAGATGGTTTAAGCGATGCTATAGCAGGAAGTGAATGGCAACCAGAAAATGTACCAATGAAACATTATTCTCGTTATTCGAATACATTAGCAGTGTTATATGATTTATGTCCACCGACAGAACGTGTACGATTAGTACGATTGGTAGCAGAAGAACAGACAAACTTACCACAAGTACAGCCTTACTTTATGCATTTTATATTGCAAGCCGTTTGTAAGGTAGGATTGGGAGAGGAGTATGGATTTTCATTATTTGAAAAATGGAAACCATTGGTATTGAATTGTTCGAAAGGATTACAAGAAGGTTGGTTTGCTCCTGAGACTAACTATTCGTTTGACCATAGTCATGCTTGGGGTGGAACACCAGCTTATCATATCCCATTAATGTTAACTGGATTTCAAATGGTAGAACCAGGATTCAAAAAAATCTCTTTATCACCAAAGTTATTTGGGTTAGCTTATGCAGATGTATCATTTCCTACGCCGTATGGAATGGTTCATTGTGTGCAATATCAAGGAGAAAAACCAGAAATTACTATTCCAAACGGATTAGAGTGTGAGATTTTAACTGAATGAGTAAGTAGAGAAGCAAATTACAAATATCCAATTAACATAAAAATTGCCTATGAAAAAACAAAAGTTTCTTCATAGGCGATTTTTGTGCTTATAACCGAACTTCCACACCACAATTGCTTGTAAGTTTTCTACATGATGAAATTTGATCATAGTCTTTTTGAGGTTATAACATTAAACATTACAAAATAAATAAATAATAAATAACAAAAATAAACAATAACTTTAAACATTAACCTTAAAAATCCGGCTTTTAATATTAAAAAAATCATGTACGGAAAATAAATTTGTTTAAATCTCTACATCAAATTCTACAATTTGATTGTATTTGTCCAATGCCATTTGCATTTGCATAATAGT
>CALASV010000383.1 GCA_937888895.1 uncultured Clostridia bacterium
TCATTTTTCGTTTTTAAATTCATCGAAGAAACTGCATATTCTTGTACTTTTGCTGGAACTGGAAACCCTGCTACCATCTGTGCTAAATCTTCTTTAATATCTGCAATATTGTGCTTTACATAATAAAAAATTTCATCATAAGGTCCTGAACTTGTCCAATAATTTCCTAAATTATTATTATGAAACGATGCTATTACTGAGCGAGGATTATATAAACGAACACCATTTAATGTCTGATAACCATTATACCAAATTTCCAAATCCTCTCTACTAAATTTTACATTCTTTTCTTTTTCTAAATATCGTTCATATAATCCATCTACTTCTTCTTTTGTAAAACCAAAATATTTACTATATTTTTCTTCTGTTACGAGTGTATATTCTAAAAACATATTTAATTCTGAACCACTCGAATATTTTGCAATTGGCAAAATGCCTGTCATATAAGCTAATCCTACATAAGGTTTATCCTTTAATAAATTTCTTAAAAACCTAATATGTTCCTTTTTATCTTCTTCTTTCATAAAGCTTTGATGGAAAATATAATCCCATTCATCTAATACAAAAATAAACTGAATTTCAGGATTAGCAAGCCAAACTCTTTGTAACATATCCCATATTGCTTCCCCTTCAAAAAAACTAATCTCTGGATATTCACACTTTAAATCTTCTATAAGTATATTTTCAATTCTTGTAATATATTGTTCATAAGAAACACATCTTCTTGGTAACTCATTAAACATGATTTGAATTACTGGATAAGCATTATTATATTCCTTATATTCTAAATTATTAGAAATATTCAAACATTCAAAAATATGAGAAGAATTACAGCCTTTTGAAAAAAAAGATGCAATCATATTCACCATTACTGTTTTCCCAAAACGTCTTGGTCTAGTAATACAAATATGATTATTCCCTTCTCTCACAAGAGGAAATAATTCTTCTAAAAGTTTTGTCTTATCTACAAAATAAGGTTTTAATGTTTCATTTCTATATAATGTATATGCTGTAGAACTATTCAAATAAACTCCCATACAAACTCTCCTCTCTTAGTTTTAATAATACAATCTCATTCTATAAAAAACATATACTATCAAAAATTTTCACTACTTTTTCAACACTTCCACCTTACAATCATGCTTCTTCGTTTCTTTATCATACACAATTCCTACTGCCAAAATCCTCCCTGTATATTTTGGTTGTTCTCCTAGTTTTGGCATAAATTTTAATGCATACTGTTTTTCTTTTATCTGCTCGATTGCTTTTTCTGGTGTCTGATTTACTTTTAATTCTAAAATAATACAGTCTGCATTCTTATCTAATTCTGGATAAAAAATAAAGTCTACATATCCTATCCCTGCTTTATCTTCTCTTTCTACTCGATAAAAATCTCTTGCAGAAAGGTAAATTAAACTAATCAGTATTGTTAAATCAGATTCTTTATTATAATTTAAGAGTGGAATTTCTGTGTTATGGGCAAATTCTAAAATACGAAGCATTTCTTTCGTATCTCCTTCTAATGTTGCTTTCAACATTTTTTCAGATTCCTTTGCCAGTTCATAAATATATCCTAAAGAATCTTCTTTTCGTAACATTTCATTGAATTTATCCATCAATTCCTTGTTTGGAATTGATACATAACCTTTTTCATAGCTTAAAAATCCATACACAACCATAGCGGAAAAAATTTCATTTTTCGTTTTTAAATTCATCGAAGAAACTGCATATTCTTGTACTTTTGCTGAAACAGAAAATCCTGCTACCATCTGTGCTAAATCTTCTCTAATATCTGCAATATTATGTTTTACGTAATAAAAAATTTCATCATAAGGTCCTGAACTTGTCCAATAATTTCCTAAGCGATTATTATTTAAAGAAGCTACTACAGAACGCGGATTATATAGTCGTTCCCCTAAACAAGTATGATATCCATTATACCATAACTGTAATCCTTCTTTACTCACCGATTTATTTTGATTTATATCTTCATAACGTTTATACAATTGTTGTACTTCCATTTCTGTAAATCCAAAACAATCACTAAACTTTTCCTCTGTTATCATCGTATATTCTAAAAACATATTTAATCCAGAACCTGTAGAATATTTAGCAATTGGTAAAATTCCTGTCATATATGCTAATAATACATAAGGCTTATCTTTTAATAAATTACTCAAAAAACAAATATGTTCCTTTTTATCTTCTTCCGTCATAAAATTTTGATGAAAAATATAGTCCCATTCATCTAAAACAAAAATAAACCGTTCTCTATTTCCAAATTCGTAAATATCCTTCAGAATATCCCATACAGCGTCTTCTGTATCTAATTGCAAATCAGGATATGCTTGTACCAAATCCCTAACTAATCTTTTTTTAATTCGTTTGATATACTGTTTATAACTAATACATTCCTCTGGCATTTCACTAAACACTACATGAATTATATTATATTTATTAATATATGTTTTATAATCTTTAGACTTTGCAATTTCAAGAATCTGAAACGTTTCTTCTGTATTTTCACTTTTTCCAAAAAAAGATGCAATCATATTCGCCATTACTGTTTTTCCAAAACGTCTTGGTCTAGTAATACAAATATGATTATTCCCTTCTCTCACAAGAGGAAATAATTCTTCTAAAAGTTTTGTCTTATCTACAAAATAAGGTTTTAATGTTTCATTTTTATATAATGTATATGCTGTAGAACTATTCAAATAAACTCCCATACAAATCTCCTCTCCTAAAATACAATATTCTAATAACGCTCTCTGTTACCTAAGGAACAGTAATAACTATTGTTTTTCTATTGCAAAAAACACCTTAATATGCTATGATTTTATCAATCAGTAACCATATATCATTGCTAAAACTCTTTTCTATTTTGGTTTTAGTGATACACAAACTTTCTATCATTATAGCATAAAGTATAGATTTTTTGAACATTTTTATTTTTATAGGGAGGGTGTTATGAACATTTATCTTGAATTGTTTTTGACGTTCGCTAAAGTCGGAGTCATGACATTTGGTGGTGGGTATGCGATGCTACCTATTTTACAACGTGAAGTAGTGGACAACAAAAAGTGGGCGACCGAGGAAGAAATTATGGACTATTTTGCTATTGGTCAATGTACCCCGGGTATTATTGCTGTTAATACTGCTACTTTTATTGGACAAAAATATAAGGGAGTTCTTGGTGGTATTATTGCTACATTAGGTGTGGCATTTCCTTCTCTTATTATTATTTCTTTATTAGCTGGTATTATTGAAGCATTTTCCGAATTTGAACCAGTACAACATGCGTTTGGTGGTGTCAGAATTTGTGTTTGTATTTTAATTATCAATGCTGTAAGCAAATTGTATAAAAAAGCCGTGGTAGACCGTTTAACACTATGTATCCTTTTATTAGTTACACTAGGCAGTTATTTTACACCATTAAGCCCTGCTATTTTTGTTGTAGTTGCTGCCGTAATTGGAATTTGTGTAAAGAAATTAGAAGGAGGTAAAAAGAAATGATGTTATATTTAAGATTATTTTATGAATTTTTTAAGACAGGTCTTTTTACTATCGGTGGTGGAATGGCAACGGTACCATTTCTTTATAAAATGTCTACAGCAACCGGTTGGTTTAGCCATAACGATGTCGCTAATATGATTGCTGTAAGCGAATCTACTCCTGGTCCTATTGGTGTTAATATGGCAACTTACATAGGTTTTGTGACTGGTATGGAACAAAATGGTATTCTTGGTGCTATTTTAGGTAGTATTATTGCTACATTAGGTTTAATTACTCCATCTGTTATTATTATTTTAATCATTGCTATTTTTTTGAAAAACTTTAAAGATAATCCTTATGTAAAAACTGCCTTCTATGGACTTCGACCAGCTTCTGCAGGTTTGATTACAGCTGCAGGTCTTACTGTTGTTGTAGATAATTTATTCCGTGGTAAATTATCCGACGGTTTTAGTATCGGTATGATTAACTGGATTGGATTAGCTTTAGGTATTGTGCTTTGGATACTTACAAATAAGGTAGAAAAAACAAAGAAACTTCACCCAATTATTTTAATTGGACTTTCCGCTATTGTAGGACTTGTATTTTCTATGTAAAAACGAACTCGGGATATTTAAACAATATCCCGAGTTTGACTTAGTCATAACTGTAAAACATCACATACTATCAATACATTTTTTTCTACTCGAAACCAAATTTCCCACTGTGCAAATTTCATTTTATAAATTCTCTCTGCATCTGTTTGATATTGTGGTCTAGGGTCTTGGCTTAATAATTCTTTCAATCCTTCTCTTTTTTCTTCTGTAATCTTTGAAAGCAATTGTTTTGGAACTACAACCTCTAATGTTCCCTCTTTTGTATTCAATGCAAAACCATCTATCGCATCTGAATGACTATCTACATAAGCTAAATATGGTTTAATATCCAAAATAGGTGTTCCATTCATTAAATCTGCACCAGATACATACAACACAGGACCTAGCTTTTCCTCTATTTCCACATATTCTAACCTTACCGAACTAAGACCAATCGGATTTGGTCGAAACGGAGAACGTGTCGCAAATACACCAACTCTTTTATTTCCTCCAAGTCTAGGAGGTCTTACCGTTGGTGACCACGCTCCTTTTCTATCCGTTTCAGAAAAATGCCATAATAACCACAAATGAGAAAATTCCTCAATACCACGAATCGCATCCACATTCCGAAACTTTGGCTCAAATACAATCCTTGAAACTAACGAATTTACTAATCCACTCTGCCTTGGAATACCAAATTTATCTAGAAAATCGTTTTCTATATGTGCAATTACTTGCAATTCCATTGTTAAATTCATCATTTTTCTCTAAAAACCTTGCTGACTACGTTTCTTTCGATATTCAATTCTCTTTTTCGCAGCCTCCCATTCTAACTTTTGCAATTCATTTTCAAAAACAATTGCTGGCACTGGTGTTGGTTTATCATTTTCATCCATACCAACCATACTAAAATAAGCACGATTAATTGGACGACGAAGCCCATCCTTTCCCTCTATATACGTATCTACTCTCACTTCCATAGAAGTACGTCCTGTATAAGTCACTCGACCTTCTAATACAACAACATCATTTAAATATGCTCCCGCTTTGAAACGAAGATTGTCAATGGCAACCGTTGTAACTGTTCCACCACAATGACGCATTGCAACAATTCCAGCAATCTCATCAATCCACGAAAGAAGTTTTCCTCCAAACAAACGCCCAGAACCGTTAATATCCCCACTCATTACAATATGATACTGTTCTGTAAAAGATTCGGATACCTTTTTCTCTTTTACCATAATTATTTTCCACCTTTCTACAGAATTACACTAGCTTTCGCTATCTAATTTATTTTCTTTCTAGGTAGACTTCTTTTTAATAGTAATATTTTCTCAACTGTTCATTTAAATGATATAATTGTCCCATTACTTCTTTTTGATATGCTGTTACAGCTTTTTCATCAGCACTTCTGGCATAAGTTTCCATTGGAATACCTTCCAACTGTAAATAATATTTTGCTGTACATGGATAAGCTGGACTTTCAGTAAAAGATGCCATACTAAGTATTGCAGAAAGATGTTCTGCTTCTTCTGGCTTTGTTTGATAATTGTTAAATAACCATGCAAGTAAATCTGGATGGAAATTTGCCATAATACCAGAATATCCATTTCCTCCTGCTTTCAAAGAAGTTAACAAAGTCTGTCCATTGGCATTATATAATTTACAACCACTTCCTTTTAATAAAGCAATTCTCTCCAATCCCATACCAAAGGCAAATCCACTGTATTTTTCCGGATGCTTCTGAGCATCTAAAAGTGTCGCTCTGTCAACTACATTAAACTGCATATGCATACCCTGCTGGTCAAAATATCCACGTATTAAATCGATAAAGCTTTCTAA
>CALASV010000384.1 GCA_937888895.1 uncultured Clostridia bacterium
AGGTGCTGATTACTTAAACCTAATTTCCTCATTAATTGGTGTTACTGCACTTATTTTTGTTGCAAAAGGTCATGTTTTAGGACAATTACTCACTGTTGTCTTTGCCATATTTTATGGAATTATTTCTGTCTTCTTTCATTATTACGGAGAAATGATTACCTATCTTTTTATGACAGCTCCTATGGCAATTGTTGCAGCAATTACTTGGATAAAACATCCTTACCAAAATTCTAAAGAAGTGAAAGTAAGTAAAGTCACAAAAAAACAACTAACTACAATGCTTCTTCTTACTATTTTAGTTACTATTTTATTTTACTTTATTTTAAAAGCACTAAATACAGCCAATTTATTTTTTAGTACAATCTCTATCACTACAAGTTTTATTGCATCTTATTTAACTTATCTTCGAAGTCCTTTTTATGCAATTGGCTATTCTGCTAATGATATTGTATTGATTATTTTATGGATACTTGCCTCTATGGAAGATATTGCTTATTTACCTATGGTTGCTTGTTTTGTCATGTTTTTAACAAATGACCTATATGGTTTTTATAACTGGAAAAGAATGCAACAACGACAAATATAAAGTCAATCGGATATTCGCAATTTTTGCTTACTCATAACCGAATAGCTACTATCGTAATTTGTCAGATGGAGCTTATAAATTCTATCTGATACAAATAAGTCCCACCACTTAGTGCTTTATGCACTAGAAGTGGGGGACTTATTTGATTCGGTTAGAAAATACTCATATTTCCTGTTGCATAATACTTCCCAATTCGCTCTAGTTCTGCCATCACTCGTTGCACAGAAACTTCAGACTTCCACCAACCATCCGATGAAATATTTCTTCCTTCTTTATCATACACTCCAAAAAATTGCATTCGTTCCATTGGATATTCTAATTTTGATGCATACATAGAAGCTCGTCTCAATAAAAAAGAATTGCCAACGCACAAAATATGTTTATAATTCTCAAAACCACCTTGCTCTAAAATTAAATCCTTTGCATATACCATATTTAAGTAAGCATTTGTCGCTTGTGGCTCTTTCAAAAATAAATTCGCAGGCATCCCATACTTTTCTACTGCACTTTCATACATTTGGTCACATTCTAATGCTTGTCCTTTTGTCATATCTCCTGTAGCACCACTCAAAATAATCGTAGCCTCTTTTGTAATTTTTCCAGATTGATATAAATCTGATATTTCGCCCATCATAATATCTATAATGTGATTCCCTAATACAATCACTAAATCACTTTTCTTTAACTGTTCTTTTTCTTCTCCAATAAATAAAAAATTAGTAATTGCCTCTACTGTTTTTGACGGATATTCCATTTTTTCTCCTTCTTTGTTCAAATATAATTTCCAATTATTTACTTTTATTATTTACTCAAAAGTCAAACGAATATTTCCTATCCATTTAGCTACTTGCTTATAAGAAAATAACAAACTTTCTTATCTTACCTTGTTCCAAAATATTTAGATTTCTTTCAATAAAATATTTCTTCTTAACCCACCATATTTCTTCGTTTCTAATAAACAAACAAATCCTTGAGCATTAAAATTTCTCATACTATATATATTATCTGGGTGTACCGTTGCCATCAAATATTTTGTATGTTTTTCTTTTTCTATTTGTTCTGCCATTTGTAATAACTTTTTTTGTAACTTATGTCCACGAAAATCAGGTAATACAGCAATTGACTCAATATGAGCAACTTTTGTTAATATATCTTCTGTTGGATTAGATAAATAATAACCTAAATTGTCGTCAGAAAACATCGGATATCGCACAATTAAAAAAGCTACTATTTTTCCTTCTATTACATACTTTAGAGTGTATCCTTCTTCTTTCATATGCTGTTCTAAAAAATCAATATCATCTGCTACATACCAATCTTTTTGTAACAAGACAGCTACTGCTTCGTCCATTACATTCTTTAATTCCAATACATCTTCTTTTGTAGCATAAAAAATCTCTTGCATTTATTTCACATCTTCCTTTTTTCTATCTATTAACCTATTCAAACTATGTATACTCAATTACTTAAAATAGATATTCGACATTCGCTTCTTTATCTTTTTTAGTTATTTCAATTTCTCATACCATTCCCGACAAAATTCCATTACTTTTTCTTTATGTACTTTTAAATATTCATATAATTTTTCACACTCCAAAATAGCATGATGATATTTTTCTTCACTAATTACTCTATTTTGTAATGCTTCTTCTAGTTCCTCCCTATCAAGAATTTGTAATCTTCCATCTGCTGTCAATACAATATCTAAATATAAATCTTCAAAACAAGGATTTTCTGGTTCATCAAATACTGTTCCATTTGAGATATCAAAATACACTTGAAGTAAATTTCCAACCGTATCGAACATTGCTGTTATCCAAAAAAATTGGTCTTTCAATGCTATTTGTAACCAACTATAATTATTATCAGCAATCAATACCATCTTATCCTCATCTACTACATATAAAGGAGCATTTACTTTCTTTAAAATCAAAATGGAAACTAAACCTTCTCCTTCTTCTACTTGTAAAGGCATACAACGATATTCTCTTTGTTCAATACGATGCCAATTTTCTCGTTTCATTCTTTTTATTTTCATTTACCTTGTTCCTTTCTTCATAAAATTATAAAAGTACCTTTCTGCAATAAAAAAAGTTTTCACACAATCACTGTAAATAGAAAAATTCCATAGTATAAAAAATTCTCTTTATAATTTACGCTCAAAAGCCAACCGTTCTGCTCCATCTTCTAAATAAATAATTCCACAATATTCAAATCCATTCTTTTTCATCATATTTTGCATAGAAAGATTCTCTCGATGTGTATCAATACGAATACTTTTTACCTTATATTTTTCGCACATTTCTATCACTTCCTGTATCATACTTCCAGCAATTCCTTGCCCTTTCCAATCATTATGAACAGCTACTCGATGCAAAGTAACATAAGATATCCCTTTTGTTTTCCAATTTCCTTCATAAATATGTTCATACGTTGGCTCACCAGTAAATACAATCGCCATCGTACCAATGACAATCCCATCTTCTTCCATTACATAACTATATTCTTTTTCAATATCTTCTACAATAGATTTCTCATTTGGATAACCATTTTGCCATTGATTGATATTTTTTTGTTTCAAATATTGTTGTGCTTGATAAATAATTTCTAATACAGAAGGAATATCTTCTACTGTTGTTTTACGAAATATCATAAAAAGTTTATCTCCAATTCTATTCATTTGTTTTTGTTATTGTACCATTAATTTTACAAATATACAATTGAGCGAGTTCTTTTTACGAGCGATGACACTAGAACGAAGTTCTAGTGTATGGGCTTAATTTACTATGAAACATAGCCTTTCGAGTAGCCAAAAAAGTGCAGACTACCCCTATCA
>CALASV010000385.1 GCA_937888895.1 uncultured Clostridia bacterium
CACACAAAAAGACTAAATTTTCTTCTTTTGCAAATTGTTGTGCCATTGTTTGAGTAAAGGTATGCCCCCACGGAGTAAGATAAACAACTCTTGGATGCTGTTCACTTCCTGTTTTTTCTTTAATTTCTTGCTTAATAGCTTCAAATGTACGAATAACAGGTTCTACGGTCATGAGCATACCAGCACCACCACCATAAGGATAATCGTCCACTCGTTTATGTTTATCCAATGTATAATCTCTAATGTTAACTGCTTTTAAAGAAAGTAAGTTCTTTTCAATGGCTCGTCCAATAATACTTGTATTTAATCCTTGTACAATCATTTCTGGAAATAGTGTCATTACATAAAAATTCATAAGTGACCTCTATTCTATCATTCCAGGAAGTAAATGAACAATTACTTTCTTTTCTTCCATAGAAACATCTTTTACACAATCATCAATATATGGAATTAAAACTTCCTTTTTCTCTGCATTTTGTACAACAAATACATCATTGGCAGCAGTTTGAAGAACTTCTGTCAATTCTCCAATTACTGTACCATCTTCTGTAATAGCTTGACACCCTATTAAATCACAGATAAAATACTCATCCTTTTTCAATTTTACAGCATGTTCTCTCGTTACTAATAAATCTTTTCCTTTATATTTTTCAATATCATTAATAGAATCTATTCCTTTAAATTTTAAGATAGCCATGTTCTTAAAGAACTTTACCCCTGTAATTTCTAAGATTCTTTGTTCTTTTCCAGTATCTAATATTACTTCCTTTAACTTTTTAAAACGATTGATGTCATCCGTGGTTGGATAAACTTTTACTTCTCCATGTACTCCATGAGTATTTGCAATTACACCAACACGAAGTAAATCCTGTTCCATAATTTTAAATTCCTTTCTTAGATTTAATGTAGGGACATTCTATCATAAAAATTGGAATTTTTCAATTATTCTCTTTTTGTGATATAGTTATTATTGATAAAATTAAGAAAAGCACTATGAAAGTGCTTTTCTTCTATATTTTAAATTTTTTATGATGTTAAAATTTTCAATTCCATTTCCATATAATCAATACATATATCAGTTACTGCCATTCCTATGACAAACAATGTCATTACAAAAAGTAGTATAATAGCTCCTTTATCATACACAAACTTTCTTCTAATCATATTTGATAATAATAACTCTATTCCAAGTCCTATTAGTATCATTGGCCATAAGTGGAAAATCATCTCATAACTAATCATATAGCCAAATCCATGTAATAAAAACAAAACTCCAAAAATTATCATGGAAAGTCCTGTTGTAATTGTACCTACTCTATGAACTCGAATATTATTCTTCTTTTCCATCTATTTGTTCCTTCTTTCCTCGAATCATTTTCATTCCAATGACAATAAGTACAATAGAAATAAATATTTTAGGAATCTGATTTACGATTGGATACAAAATATTCCATAAATTATCTGGAATCAAGTTGTAAATCATATTTATGCAATTATTTAAAAGACTACCGAATCCTACAATAATTAAAATAATAGCAACCCATTTCTGATATACTCTATTAAGAGAAGGAACTTTTTCCATACTTATAAAGTTTTCCCAAATCCATTTATCTTCTAGTGATAAAAATGTTTCATTATCGCAAGTTGCAACATTTCTTGCATGAAAAAAGGCAAAGAACCAAATAAGAACAGGGATACATAAAAGTACTTCTAACCGAAATATAATAGGAATCATAATACTTATTGTAAATATTGCCATAATGCTAAAACCCATTTTCATAAAACCCATATACATTTCCGCTGCTCCTGGAATAAAGGAACAAAAAAATGTGAATAAATTATTTTTTTTTCGTTGTTTCATTCTATATGAATCCTCCATTTTCATCTTTTATTCAAACATCTGTAACCATTCTATATCGTTAAAAAAATCTTGAAAAATATGTGCATCTTTACTGTTATTCTCTACTACATCTGATTTTGTTTTTACCATTTGTTTTGCCAATATCATATCCTTAGATGGAATCGAAGGCAATTCTGATTTTTGCATTTGCATAGAGGTTGGGAGTAAAAAGACGAGAACAATAGCAGCAGCTACCGAAGTAATGACTTGAAGGCAATACTTTCTAAATTCTATTGTTTTCTTTCTTTGTATATAAAGCGAATCTTTTTCTAGTAAAGAGGTATTATTTGATTCTTCTATCGTATACAAAATCTGATTTAATAAATTAGGTGGTGCTTGTACTAAATCATATTCTTCAATATCAGTAATGAGGGCTTCTAATTCTTCATCAGATAAATAATTTTGGTCTAATTTCATATTCTATTGCTCCTTTCTAAAAGATTTTTTTAATTGTTCTTTAGCACGGTAAATTCGTGTCTGTATTGTTTTTAGTCCAATACCTGTGTCAGTAGAGATTTCTTTTGCTGTTTTTCCTTCGATAAAATGTTGTTTTGCCACTTCTTTATAAGGAGTAGATAATAATTCTAAACTGTGTTCTAATTCTTCTATTACTTCTTTATTTAATACGGTTTGTAATGGCTCGTTATCACTTGTTAATGCTAATTCTGGTATGTTTTCGTTATCTGTTGCTATCATTCGCCGTTCTGCTGCCCTTTGATAATCAATACATTTATTACTAGCAATGCGACAAAGCCATGCTTTTTCTGCTTTTCCATCAAATTCCGAAAGATGTTGATATGCAGTTAAAAAAGTATCTTGTGTTAAATCCTCTGCAACAAAGTAATCTTTTGTTAATTTTAAACAGAGAGAGAAAATCAAATTTTGATATTCTTTCACAAGTCGTATTAAATTTTCTTTTTCATTGATTTTCTCCACCTCCCTTACCTCTCCTTACAATATAACGAAATAGACCACAAATAGTCTTCAACTTTTTACAAAAAACTTTAAAAATAAAAAAAGACGCAAATTTTGCGTCTTTTTTATTATAAAACGGACTTTACAATCCATTTTTACTTTCCAAATATACTATTACTGAAGAATTTCTACAACAACTTTTTTATCATCTCTTGTAGAAGCAGCTTTTACGACAGTGCGAATGGATTTTGCAATACGACCTTGTTTACCGATTACTTTTCCCATATCTTCCGTAGCAACCTTTAATGTAATTACAATTGCTTTTTCTGTTTCTTCTTCTGTAACTACTACTTCTTCTGGATGGTCTACTAATGCCATAGCAATCACTTTAACAAGTTCCTGCATATACTTGCCCTCCGTTTGTTTCAATTCACAGTCAGCTTAATTAATGTAGTCTATCGGATATTCGCAATCTAGGTTTACTCATAACCGAATAGCTACTAGCTTGATTCGGTTAAATTATTTAATACCAGCTTTCTTGAATAACTTAGCTACAGTTTCTGTAGGTTGTGCACCATTGGAAATCCACTTTTTTGCTTCTTCTGCATTGATTTCAAATGCACTTGGTTGCTTTGTTGGGTCATAAGTACCAATTTCTGCGATAAATCTACCATCTCTTGGAGATCTAGAATCTGCTACAACGATTCTATAAAAAGGTGCCTTTTTCTGTCCCATTCTCTTTAATCTGATCTTTACTGCCATTGTTTTTTCCTCCTAAGATAAATCTACTATATTATTTTTATATGATTATGAATTATTCGTACATTGTACGATAACACATACTTACAACAGAAAGTATGCTTTCTGATTGTTACGCATTATAAACCACCAAATGGAAATTTTAATCCACCAAAGCGTTTCTTACTTTTACCACCCATCATGCCAGATAATTGTTTCATCATCTTTTTTTGACCTTCGATTTGTTTTACTAAACGATTTACTTCACTGATATCTACACCAGCACCAGCAGCAATACGTTTCTTTCTAGATACATTTAATAATGATGGATTTGCACGTTCTTCTGGTGTCATAGAATAAATAATAGCTTCCATTCCTTTAAACATACTATCATCTAATTCTACATCTTTTAATTGACCACTCATACCCGGCATCATATTCATAATTTCATTGATACCACCCATCTTCTGCATCTGATGGAATTGGTCTAATAAGTCATTAAAATCAAATTCCGCTTTTTTTAATTTACGAGACATTTCTTTTGCTTTTTCTTCATCCAATTCTGTTTGAGCTTTATCAATCAATGTTAAAATATCGCCCATTCCAAGAATCCTACTTGCCATACGGTCTGGATAGAAAGGCTCTAAATCAGAGAGTTTCTCACCCATACCGACATAAAGAATTGGAAGTCCTGTAACAGAACGAATCGAAAGAGCTGCACCACCACGAGTATCACTATCCATTTTAGTAAGAATAACACCAGTAAGTGGTAATTTTGCATGGAAAGTCTGTGCAACATTTACTGCATCTTGACCGGTCATAGCATCTACTGTTAATAATGTATTAGTAATCGAAATTTCATTAGAAATTTGAACTAATTCTTCCATCATTGCTTCGTCAATATGAAGACGACCTGCTGTATCAATAATTACTACATTGTGACCATTTTTTACAGCATGTTCCATACCTGCTTTTGCAATGTTTACAGGACTGTGTTTTGTTCCCATAGAGAACGCTTCTACACCCTGTTTTTTCGCATTGATAAGTAATTGGTCAATCGCAGCAGGACGATAAACGTCACAAGCAACCATTAATGGATTTTTGCCTTTTTTTCTTAACAAATTTGCAAGTTTACCAGCCATAGTTGTTTTACCAGAGCCTTGTAAACCAGCAAGCATTATAATTGTTGGAGGATTTGGAGAAATATTTAGTTCTGCATCTTCACTTCCTAACAATCTTACTAGTTCTGTATGAACTATTTTAACAATTTGTTGACCAGGAGTTAAACTTTTTAAAACATCTTGACCAACTGCTTTTTCAGCAATTGTGCTTGTAAAGTCTTTAACAACTTTGTAATTAACATCTGCTTCTAACAAAGCAAGCTTGATTTCTCTTGTAATATCTTTAACATCAGCCTCTGTAATTCTAGTTCTTCCTCTTAAATTTCCGATTAACTTTTGAAGTTTTTCACTTAACCCTTCAAATGCCATAAATAATACCCCTTTCCATAAAAATACAAATAGATGGAATTTTAGTATATTTTAAAGCAACCTTTGTATTTTTTCTTTCAAACTCACATCTTCTGTTTCTTGTAATAA
>CALASV010000386.1 GCA_937888895.1 uncultured Clostridia bacterium
TTCTTTTTCTATCCATTGTGCAATACTGTTATGTATGGCAGTATCTTCATATTTCAAATAACTATAGTCTTTATAATTTTTAAAAAAGTATTTAAGTGTTCCTTCATATATTGGTAAAAATAAATCGGTTGTTTTATCTGAAATAATCAATTGACAACTATTTTGTTCTAAGGTAACAGAAAATGGTAATAGTGGTACATCAAAAGAAAACAAAATACCTTGTGGAATCTTTACAATAGAAGGACAAAGTGTTCCTGAAAGAAAATCTAGTAGTTTTGTCTTTTGATAAAGCGTGAGTAAACCAAGTAAATCATCATGATTATGCAATAATATGCTTTGACAAAGTTGCTCAGCGTTTTTTGTATTGCCAGTAATGGTAGCGAGACGATACATTCCTGTATAAGCCGTATAAAGTTCGATTAAGTCTTTTCCTGAAAAAGTGTCAGTACGATAGAATCCAATGGATTGTTCTAATGTTTTTTGCTTAAAATTAGCAAGGGAAGTATATTTTTTCAATGGTAACAACAGTTTATAAATGTCTATTGTTTTTTCTGGTATGATTTGATAAGGAATTGCATGGCGATTCCATTTTTTATTTAAATAAGGGATATCAAATCCCGTTCCATTATAATGAATCAAACAGTCAAAAGAGGAAACTATTTTTTGGAAAGAAAGTAAAAGTTCTTTTTCTTCCGAAAAATTATCACAAAACCATTGAGTTAGAATAAGATGTTCTTCTCTTAAATAAATTGCTCCAATTAAATAAACATAGCTTGTATCGGCAGATAATCCTGTTGTTTCTATATCAAATAATAAAGTATTTTTTGGAAAAGAATGATTAGAAGGTAATATGGATTGTATTATTTGCATGGGAACTCCTTAATAATAAATTTTTATAGATTTTTTCTTTGTAAATTAGTATATCTTTAGAATCTATTTTTTGCAATAAAAAGTACTTCCCATTTATTGTGTAGTCTGATAAAATAGATATAATAAGGAAAATTTTTATCATATTTAAAAAGTAGAATGGAGCGACTTTATGCATTTAAGTAAATGTAAATTTTGTGGAACCGTATTTAAAACAAAAAAGAAAGAGATTATTTGTGATAAATGTAAGTCAATTGACGAGGCAGTTTTTACAAAGATAGAACGATATCTTCAAAAATTTCCAAATAGCAATGCAATACAGATTGCAGAAGGTGCAGGAGTTTCTGTAATAGATGTATTACAATATATTGATGAAGGAAGACTTCGTCTTTCTAAAGGAGAGTTTAAAAGGTTATGATAGCATTTATAGAAGGTACGATTGTAAAAAAGACAATCAATACAGTAATGATAGCTACAGCTTCTGGATTAGGATATGAAGTGTTTGTACCAATGATAGATTTGCAACAGTTACCGTTCAATGGGAACAAAGTATTACTTTATACCCATTTGCAAGTAAAAGAAGATGGAATTGCATTATTTGGCTTTTTATCAGAGGAGAAACTTCAAGTATTTAAGCTTTTAATTACAGTAAGTGGGATTGGTCCAAAAGGAGCACTTAGTATTTTATCTGGTATTTCTTTAGATGATTTGCGATTTGCTATACTTTCTGAAGATACAAAAACTATTTCAAAAATTCCGGGGATTGGAGCAAAAACAGCAGGAAAGCTTATTTTAGAGTTGAAAGATAAATTTAAATTACAAGATACTGTGGAGATAAAATTGTCACAGGGAGAAGCTATGACTGTAGGTGTAAAAGCATCTACTATGCGAGAAGAGGCAGTGGAAGCATTAGCGACTCTTGGATATTCTGCAACAGAGGCAATGAAAATGTTAAGAAAAGTAGAAATTACAGAAACAACAACCGTAGAAGATTTAATAAAGCAAGGACTTAAAAACTTATAGTAATAAAGTGAGTTGGAAGTTGTTATGAGTTATAGTAGTTAGAAAAATGTATAAAGAATGGAAGAAGAAAAATGGCAAAGCGATTGATTACAACAGAATTGATGGAAGAAGATAAAAAAATAGAAAGTTCTTTAAGACCTCAATTATTGCGAGATTATATTGGACAAGAAAAAGCGAAAAGAAATTTAAAAATTTATATTGAAGCAGCAAAAAAGCGAGGAGAATCACTAGACCACGTTTTATTTTTTGGACCTCCGGGACTTGGAAAGACAACATTAGCTGGGATTATTGCAAATGAAATGGGAACAAACTTAAAAGTAACAGCAGGACCAGCCATTGAAAAGCCGGGTGATATGGCTGCTATATTAAATAATCTTCAAGAGGGAGATGTTCTGTTTGTAGATGAAATTCATCGCTTAAATCGTCAAGTAGAAGAATTACTTTATCCAGCAATGGAAGATTTTGTAATAGATATTGTGATTGGAAAAGGGGCAACGGCGAAATCAATTCGTTTAGAATTGCCTAAATTTACATTAGTAGGAGCAACAACAAGAGCAGGGATGTTGACTGCACCATTGCGTGACCGTTTTGGTGTAGTGAACCGATTGGAGTTTTATACAGTAGAGGAATTGACAGAAATTATCATTCGTTCTGCAAAAGTACTTCAAGTGGAAATTGATTTCGAGGGTGCTAAAGAATTGGCAAGGCGTTCTCGTGGTACTCCACGTTTGGCAAATCGTTTATTAAAACGAGTGAGAGATTTTGCTCAAATTCAATTTGATAATCAAATTACGAAAGAAGTAGCAGATGTTGCGTTGAATTATATGGAAGTAGATAAACTTGGTTTAGATAATAGCGATAGAGCTATCTTAAAAACAATGATAGAACGATTTCACGGTGGACCAGTTGGGATAGAAGCAGTAGCAACTACGATTGGAGAAGACCCGGGAACTGTAGAGGAAGTGAATGAACCATTTCTTGTGCAGAATGGGTTAATTATACGAACACCAAGAGGAAGAATGGTATCTGAATTAGCATATCAACATTTCGGTCTTCCAATGCCAAACAAGGAATCATAGAAATTAGAGGTGGATGATGAAAGAGAAAAATAATATTCGAGTGATGATTAATGGAAAATCCTACAATATGGGTGGTCATGAAAGTGAAGAATATTTACAGAGTTTAGCAAGTTATATTAACTTAAAAATAGAAGATTTGAAACATGAAGTAGGTTTTGCAAGATTAGATAGAGATATTGAAAGTATTTTAATTCAAATTAATATTGCAGATGAGCTGTTTAAATTGAGAAAAAGTAAAGAAGAACTTGCGATTCAATATAAAGAAAAACAACAAGAAAATTTGGAATTAAAACGAGAAAATATTGGATTTGAAACAAAATTAGAAGCTTTACAAAAGGAAAACCAAGAGTTACAAAAGAAAAATACAGAGTTTGCAATTAAAATGGATGTAGTGGATAAAGGAAATCAAGATTGGGAGAAAAAAATAGAAGAATTAAAAGAAACATTGCAAGTAATAGAGCAGGAAAAGTTGCAATTAGAAGCTAAAGTAGAGATTATGGAGCAAGAAAACCAAAAATTGCAAGCAGAAAATGAGGAAACAAAGAGAAAATTAGAGGTAGTAGAACAAGAAAATGTAGGAATAAAGAGTAAATTAGAAACAGTAGAGAAAGAAAAACAGGAATTACACGAAAAAAATGAAGAAACAAAAAAAGAATTAGAGGTAGCAGAACAAGAAAACTTAGAAATACAAACAAAACTTGTGGTAGTTGCTAAAGAAAGAGAAGATTTACAACAAAGAGATGCAGAAGTTGCAGTTACAATGGAACATACGGTACAAGAAAATCAACAATTGCAACAAAAGAAAGAAGAAATAGAAACGAATTTGCAATTGATGGAGCAAGAAAAGTTAGAAG
>CALASV010000387.1 GCA_937888895.1 uncultured Clostridia bacterium
GAATTTAATTCTAATTTTCATAGCAGACACCTCCTCCAAACGATTTTGCGCCACAGCCAGAACAACGCTGACGACAATTTGGTGTTACAGTTTCTTCTAATCCCTTTGTATATTCTCTCCATAAAAATGCTTTTGTCACACCTGCATCAATAAAATCCCATGGAAGAATTTCTTCTTTTGTACGCTCTCTATGATTGTAAAATGCCATAGTAAGCCCAAGATTTTCAAAAGACTTTTTCCAAACATCAAAATTAAAAAATTCTGTCCAAGAATCAAAAATACAACCGTTGTTATATGCTTCTAAAAGTAAAGCACAAAGCTTTCTATCTCCTCTTGCAAATACACCCTCTAACAATGTAAGTTCTGTATCATGCCAATTATATTTAATACTCTTATGATTCAACTGTTCTTTTAATTTACTACTCAGATGCTTTCTTTTTGATATAAATTCTTCTTTTGTCTCCATTTTCACCCATTGGAATGGAGTAAATGGCTTTGGTACAAAGAAGGAAGTACTTGTTGTAATACTTACCTTTCCATTTCTTTCTTGTTTTGGAATAGTATAATATTCTCTTGCAATTTTATCTGATAATACAGCAATTTGTTCAATATCTTCTTCAGTTTCTGTAGGAAGACCAAGCATAAAATACAATTTTACTTTGTTCCAGCCACTAACAAATGCTGACATTGCTCCTGTTAAAATTGCTTCTTCTGTTAATCCTTTATTAATAACATTTCTTAAACGCTGAGAGCCTGCTTCTGGTGCAAAAGTTAAGCTACTCTTCTTAATGTCTTGTACTTTACTCATAACATCTAAGGCAAATGCATCAATTCGAAGAGAAGGTAATGAAATATTAACTCCTTCTTTTTTGAATGTATCAATTAAGTAATATACTAACTCTTGTAAAGCAGAATAATCACTAGAGCTTAATGAACTTAACGAAATTTCTTCGTGTCCTGTATTTCTTATCATTTCCACTGCACGTTGCTTTAAAAATTCTACATCTCTTTCACGGATTGGACGATATAACATACCTGCTTGACAAAATCTACAACCACGAATACAGCCTCTCTGAATTTCTAATACTACTCTATCTTGTACCGCTTTTACATAAGGAACAAGAGGTTTTTCAGGATAGAAAGTATCAGAAAGTTTCATTTCTACTTGTTTTCTAATTGTCTTTTTGGCATGGCTATTGTTTGGCTCAAAAGAAGCAATCGTACCATCTTCGTTATAAGTTACATCATAAAAAGCAGGAACATAAATACCTTCGATTTCTGCTGCCATTTCTAAAAATTGCTTTCTTGTACCACCATTTTTTTTGTTTTCTTTATAAGCATTTAATAAATCATCATAAACAGTTTCACCTTCGCCAATATAAAATAAATCAAAAAAATCAGCTAATGGTTCTGGATTATATGCACAAGGGCCTCCACCGATAACGATAGGATATTCTTCGGTACGGTCTTTAGTTAGTAATGGTATTTGAGATAAGTCTAAAATCTGTAATACATTTGTATAACACATCTCATATTGTAATGTAATACCAAGAAAATCAAACTCTTTTACTGGTTGTTGAGATTCTAAGGCAAATAATGGAATGTGTTTTTCTCGTAATACTTTGTCCATATCCATCCAAGGAGAATATACTCGTTCACAGTAAGTATCTTCTCTTTTATTAAACATACCATATAAAATTTGGATTCCCAAGTGTGACATACCAATTTCATATACATCAGGAAAACACATACAAAATCGAATATCTACATTTTTTGGGTTTTTTACTACCATATTTACTTCATTTCCTATATATCGTGCAGGTTTTTCTACCTGCATTAAAATTTCATCGGATACTGCCAGTTTTCTCAAAATATTCCTCATTTCTGCGTTTTTCGCTATACTATCTTATAAATTATATCATAAGTATGGAAGAAAAACAATGTTCGAAGCAATATAATTACAGAGTTCTTCTACCATTTGTTCTTCTTTTAATATAAATTTTAACATAATCATCATGATACAAAGAAACATAGCACATAACATTCGAAGTAAAGCTGATTTTATTTTACTTTGTTCTTGCATAGGCATCTCTCCTTTGTATCAATATATGGTACAAATACTCGCTATATTCTCGTTATAAATCAAAGGAAAACAATTCTTCTAATTCTTCTTTATTTAAAGAATTGATAAATACTTCTTTTGCTTCAATCACAGACTCTGAAAGTTGTTTCTTTTTCTTTTGCAATTTAAAAATTTTCTCTTCTATCGTACCTTTTGTAATTAGTTTAATTACTTGTACGGAATTTTTTTGACCAATACGATGAGCACGGTCAGTTGCTTGGTCTTCTACTGCTGGATTCCACCAAGGGTCAAAATGAATGACAGTATCTGCTCCAGTCAAATTTAAACCTGTACCACCAGCCTTTAACGAAATTAAAAATACATCTCGTTCTCCTGCATTGAATCGTTTTACAAATTCATTTCGTAAAGAAACTTTTGTATTTCCTTCTAAATAAAAATGTTCATATCCTAATTCTTTTATCGTGTTCGCCAAAATTTCTAACATAGCAGTAAATTGAGAAAATATTAAAATACGATGTCCATTTGAAATCAAATCTGGAAGGATTTGTTTAAATAGTTCTAATTTTCCACTTCCACCTTCATAATTTTCTAAAAAAGTAGATGGATGGCAACAGATTTGTCGTAATCTCATTAAGGCAGTAAGAATTTGTAATTTATTATGCTCTACTACCCGATAATCAAATTCTTCACTAAGCTCACTACCAAAAAATTCCCCACGGAAGTTTTCCAAATACGAAAGATATGTCTTTTTCTGTTCTAATGTTAAATCAGTTAAGAACTTTGTTTCTACTTTCTCTGGAAGCTCTGTTAAAACATCTTTTTTCATTCTTCGTAATATAAATGGACGAATACGCTTATTTAAATCATTTAAAGCATTTTCATCATTTTTTAAAATTTGCTTCTCATATTGCTTTACAAATTTTGCATGGCTTAGTAAATAGTATGGCATAATAAAATCAAAAATAGACCAAAGTTCTGATAAAGAATTTTCAATTGGTGTACCTGTTAAAGCGAAACGATGACTTGCAGTTAAACTTTTTACTGATTTTGCATTCA
>CALASV010000388.1 GCA_937888895.1 uncultured Clostridia bacterium
GTATATCCATACAATGAAATACTATTCAGCCATTAAAAAGAAAAAAAAGAAGCATTTTTAGAGAAAAGTCAAATTTGTATTCTTGCATTTTTAAAATATTATTCTAATAAAACTTATTTATTAGAAACAGAAAAAACATTTGTAATGCATTATATGTCAAAGTTAATACAGAAAAAAGTAATATTTCCATTTTTTAAACGGTTTGAAGGACAAGTACCATTACCTTCTTCGATATTAGATAAATCTTATATCGAGTTTCATGCAAATCCAAATCGGAAGTTGATGATTCATTATACTTATGGAAAAGATAATTCTGAGTGGAAAAAAGAAGTAATGACAGAAATGGGATACGGCATTTTTGTAAAAGAATTGATTTTGTTTTATGGAGAACAATTAGAATATTATATTACAGAAGAAATAGAGGAAAAAGAAGTAATTGTAGAAGAAAAGAAAAGTTATTGTTCCGAAGTAAATCATACAGTGATAAAAACAAAATATGCAAGTATTAATGAAATTTTAGTGGCAGAAAAAATGCAAGATAGTAATCGTTTTCTTGAATTATTAGAACAATATTGTAAAGAAGAATATGCAGTAGAACGTCACTTTACACCCGTATAGAGAGGAGGAATGTTACATCATGGCTTCATTGATGTTAGGTATTGATTTCAGTAAAACAGATATGCAAGTTAGCTTATGGAATGAGAAAAAAACTTGTTCAGAGATTTATCAATTTTCTGAGAATAGTGGAGAAATTTTGCCTACTATGGTAATTGCGAAGGAAGATGGAACATTCTTGGTAGCAAAAGAGGCATTAGACTATAGCATAAAAACAAAAACAAAAGGAATTGTTTCTTTCTATGGGAATGATTCTGATAAACTTTTTTTGATAGGAAATGAAAAAAAGACAGTAAATGAATGGTTTGCATTTTATTTAAAAGAAGTGTTATCAATAATTAGAAAACGGTATAGTGGTGCTTCGATTGCTAAAATTGGTATTACTGGGGAGAGAATGACAGAAAAGAAAAAGGCACAATTACTTGAAGTAATGGAGTCGATTGGCTACAATAAAGAAAAGATATTTTTCTCTACACATGCAGATGCTACATTATGGTACGAAATATATAGTGGTGCACAGCAAGGAGCATCTATGACACTAGATTTCGATGGAAAGGGAATGCTAGCGTATTTTGTACAATTGGGTAATGAAGTAATTAAGAAACCTTATTATGTGGAGACCATCAATTATAGTCATTGTATGCAAGGTGGTTTAGAGTTCGTTTTAGATGAAAAAGAACGCCGTCGACAATTTATTAGTTTATTAGAGCGAGCAGTTGCAAGAAAGACGATTGCAAGATTGTATGTTACAGGAAATTTTATTGAGCAACCAGAATTTATTACTATTTTAAGTAGATATACAAGTGGTGGACGAAGAATTTTTGCAGGTAGGGCATTATATTGTTTAGGTGTATGTTATCATGCTGTAAAAGAAAAATTTCCGAATTATGTAATAGGAGATGGACAAATATTTCATCATGTATATTTACAAGCATATAAAGATGGAGAATTAGGACAAGTACATTTATTAAAGGCAGGAACCAAATTTCTTATGGCACATAAAGTGTTTCAAGTTATTTTAGATGATACGAAAGAGTTGCTGTTTCGAATAGAAAATATTCGAAATGGAGAGAAATTAAACTGTACATTTCGACCAGAAGAATGTTATATTAGAGAAAATAAAACATTGCGTTTGGAAATAGAACTTTATTTTTTAGATTATGAAACATTAATTTTAAAAGTAAGAGATGTTGGTTTTGGAGAAATACGGTTAGCTACTTATCAAGTGTGGGAACAAATGATAAGTTTAGCATAACGAGGAGAAGTAGTATGGGAATGGTACTTATTACAAGTGGCAAGTATGCTAAAAAAGGATATTTGTTAAAAAATACGAAGCAAAAGATTTATTCCATAGAAGAACTTTGTTATTATATTAGGAAAAGCCCCCAAATTTGTGAAGATTATTTGTATGATAAAGGATTAGCAAATTATATAAAAAACGAACTAGAATTAAAAGAGAGAGGGAGAATATTAGAAGAATTGATAGAAAGAAATGCTCCTTTGAAAGATTTAATGATAGTTTGTTTTAATAGTTGTAATTATTTTACAAAAGAAGAAATTGATGCTTTTATTCAAGAGCAATTAAAGATAGACAGTAAAGCAACTTGGGTGAAAATAAAAAATAAAGCAGATAGTTATTTAAACTATGAAAATTATAGAGATGCCATTGTAAATTATCAAGTTTTACTAAAAGAAAAAGATTTTTATCATATTAGTTCACAAGTATTAGGAGATATTTATCATAATTTAGCAGTTGCTTTATTACATACAGAGGGGTTTGCTTTGGCTACAGATTATTTTCGAGAAGCTTATGAAAGAAATAATCGAGAAGAATCGTTAAAACAATATTTGTTGGCATTACGGTTTTCTGGTGATACGATTATGTATGAATCAGCATTAAATATTTATGAGATATCGGAGCAGACAAAAAAATGGTTAAATGCAGCATTTTTTCAAACAGAAGTGGAAGTTTATGAAGTTTCTGCATTTCATCAATTAAATGTGTTGCGAGATTTATTAAGAAGTGATAAAATAAACGAGTTTTATATGTATGCATCACAAGTAACAGAGCAAATGAAGGAACAATATAGAATTTACAATAAATAAATGAATGGGTAAAAAGATGGGATTTTTTCAAAATTTATTTCAGCGAAAAAAGAGACAAGAAGAAACAAATAATGAAAACATAGCACAAGGGATAGTATTGAAAGCTGGAGTATATGAAACACCAGAAGAACGAGCTAGTTTTTTAAAAAATTGTTGTGACATTATTAACGAAGCAAAAAGGCAACAATTTGAAGCAAAAAAAGAATATGAAGTAGTTACTTCATATCTTGCAGATATTCAAAAAATTGATTTATTACCAGAGCGTACGAAAAAGTCTATTGAGGACATGGCAAGAAAGTTAACTTTTTTAAATGAAGAACGAGATAAAATGCAGAAAATACCGGCGAAAATTACAATGTCACAGAGAATGGCATTAGAGCCTTATGAAGATACGATATTAGACGAAATTAAAAAAATGGAAGAAAGCGAGCAATATTTGGAACGAATTAATTCGGATATTCGCTTGTTAGAAAGTGAAAAAGCTTCCTTAGATTTTGAAATGGAAGATATTATGGAGAGAGATACTTCAGGAAGAAAAATGCTTATGATAGCAGGTGGATTTATAGCAGTATTTTTAACATTTTTACTTATACTGCAAGAAATGACAGAAAAACAAGTAGAAATACCATTTTTGCTTACCATTGTATTTGGAATTTTAGTAACAGCATCTTTTTATTTTTCTAATAGGAAAAATCAACATGATTTAAAAGTAGCAGAAGTAAAAGTAAATAAAGTAATTATGTTACTAAATAAAGTAAAAATTAAATATGTGAACTGTACTACTTTATTAGATTATTTATATGAAAAATTTCATGTAAGAAGTTCTACCGAATTGAAATATCATTGGAATGAATATATGCGTTTGGTAGAGGAGGAACGAAGATTTAAGAAAACAGCAGATTCCATTGATTTTTATACAAAAGAAATTATTATGGAATTAAAAACACATGGTGTGATAGATGCTGGTGTATGGGGACATCAAATTGAAGCTTTAGTAGACCCAAGAGAAATGGTCGAAGTAAGACATCGCTTAAATGTAAGAAGACAGAAACTAAGACAACGAATTGATTATAATAATAATCAAGAAGATTTAGTAAAGAAGACAATTAGGACATTTCGGGAAAGACATTTAGTGTATGATAGTGAAACATTAAAGATACTGAAACAAAATGGAATTGAAATGTAACAAAAATTTTTCTTGACAAGTGAGCAATTTTTATTTACTATACAAAGAAGATAAAGTTTTATATTGTCAAATGTAGTGATGAAGAGGAGTAAGCAAAGGGACTATCACAGAGAGTAGACGAATAGCTGAGAGGTCTATATAGGAAATTTGTGGAAGGTAGCTTCGGAACAGTATTTCTGAAATATATTGCAAAGAGTAGGAAATATCGGTACACACCGTTATCTGTGATGTCTGTGTAGCAGACAAAGAGGCAGTAGAAATACTGTGAAAAAAGGTGGTACCACGACTTGTCGTCCTTTATGGATGGCAAGTCTTTTTTATGTCCACTTTATAACAATTTTTAGGAGGTTTTATTATGAGAAAGGAATTAGCAAAAACTTACAATCCAAAAGATATTGAAGACAGATTGTATGACAAGTGGCTAGAAAAGAAATATTTTCATGCTGAAGTAGACGAAACAAAGAAACCATTTACAATTGTAATCCCACCCCCAAATATTACAGGTCAGTTGCACATGGGTCATGCATTAGATAATACAATGCAGGATATTTTAATTCGTTTTAAGAGAATGCAGGGATTTAATGCACTTTGGCAACCGGGTACAGACCATGCAAGTATTGCAACAGAAGTAAAGATTATTGAAAAAATGAAGGAAGAGGGCATCAATAAGGAAGACCTGGGAAGAGAGGGATTTTTGGAACGTGCCTGG
>CALASV010000389.1 GCA_937888895.1 uncultured Clostridia bacterium
CATAAAGGGTATGGCTGACGGTATCCGTCAGGTTGCAGAGCTTCCTGACCCCGTGGGTGAGGTTCTTGCAAGGGTTGAAAGACCCTCGGGAATAGTTGTTGAGAAAACGGCAGTTCCTATGGGCGTTGTTGCCATAATTTACGAAAGCAGACCTAATGTAACCTCCGATGCGGCGGCACTGGCTTTAAAAAGCGGTAATGTTTGCGTGCTTCGTGGCGGTAAAGAGGCTTTTCGTTCTGCTGACGCCATAGTTCGTGCTATGCGTAAGGCTCTTACGGAAATGGGATTGCCCGAAACGCTTATAAACCTCGTTCAGGATACCACAAGGCAGAGTGCAAACGAGCTTATGAATGCGGTGGGCTATGTTGATTTGCTTATTCCCCGAGGCGGTGCAGGGCTTATTAAGGCTTGCACAGAAAACGCAAAGGTACCTTGTATTCAAACGGGTACAGGTATTTGCCACATCTACATTGACGAATATGCGGATTTAGAAAAAGCGGTTAGCATTGTGAACAACGCAAAAACAAGCAGACCGTCCGTTTGTAATGCCTGCGAGGTAGTTGTTGTTAATGAAAAAATCGCCGAGGAATTTTTACTGCTTCTTAAAGAAAAGCTCGTTGACGAAAGAACAGATAAAGGTCTTGTTCCCGTGGAGCTTCGCCTCGACGAAAAGGCGGCAAAAATAATCGACGGTACGCCTGCGGGCGAAAACGATTTCGATACGGAGTTCCTTGACTACATTTTAGCGGTCAAAACAGTTTCCGATGTTAAAGAGGCTGTTGAGCATATTTCCGCTCATTCCACAGGTCACAGCGAGGCAATCATTACAGAAAACGACGAAAACGCAAAGGTTTTCACTTTGGGTGTCGACAGTGCGGCAGTTTATGTGAATGCTTCCACACGCTTTACGGACGGCGGTGAATTCGGCCTCGGATGTGAGATTGGAATATCAACGCAAAAAATGCACGCAAGAGGTCCTATGGGTCTTAAGGAGCTTACAACATACAAGTTTATTATAAAAGGTAACGGACAGATACGCTAAAATCGCTGAAAGGGTGATATGATGAAAAAAATCGGTTTGATATTGAAAAATTTCTAAGTAAAAAGCTTGTCATGAAGCAAAGTCAACAAATAGAAGTGTTTGATTTAGGAGAACTTTAGAAGAAAAAAGAATTATTTATGAGATTGGAGGATAAGAACGAATGGAATTTTTTGCAACAACAATTACGACATTAAAGGTAGTAGTAACAGCTCTTGGTTCAGGTGTAGCAGTATGGGGTGTTATTAACTTATTAGAAGGATATGGTAATGATAATGCAGGTGCTAAGTCACAGGGTATGAAGCAGTTGATGGCTGGTGGTGGTATTGTAATTATTGCACAGACAGTCATTCCTCAACTTGCCACCTTATTTTCTTAATCTATGGGTGGAATTATAGAGAAAATTACTGATTTTATTAAAGAGATGTTGCAAGGGTGGATACTGACAAATTTAGAAATGATGTTTTATGATGTGAATACGAAAGTTGGAACAATTGCCGAAGAAGTTAGTAAAACACCTAGTTCATGGAATGTAAGCATCTTTACTATGGTGAAAAGTTTGTCTGAAAATGTGATAATTCCTATTGCAGGTATGATAATTACTTTTGTACTTTGTTATGAGCTAATTACAATGGTAATGGAAAAGAACAATATGCATGAAATAGATGGTAGTTTATTTTTTAAATACTTGTTGAAAGCGAGTATTGCTGTATGGATTTTAAGTCATGCATTTGAACTTACGATGGCCGTTTTTGATGTAGGAAATTATATGGTTTTGAAGGCAGGAAATAGTATTCATGGTTCTACTGTGATTGATGTGCAGACAGCACTTATCACTATGTTTGAAAATCAAATCAGTATAATGGAAATTGGAGAATTGATTGCTCTTGGTGTGGAAACAATGATACTTAGTTTGTGTATGAAAATCATGGCAGTTTTAATTACGGTTATTTTATATGGACGTATGATAGAGGCATATTTTTATATATCCATATCCCCAATCCCATTTGCCACATGGACCAATAAAGAGTGGGGAACGATAGGAAGTAATTATTTTAAAAATTTATTTGCATTAGCAATACAAGGTTTTTTTATTATGGTATGTGTAGCAATTTATTCTGTATTAGTATCGAATATAACGATAGCTACAAATTTGCATTCTGCTTTATGGTCGGTTGCAGCATATACGATAATTTTATGTTTTTCGTTATTAAAAACAGGTTCTTTTGCAAAATCTATTGTAAATGCAACGTAGTAGAAAGAAAGGAAAAAGAAGATGGCAATATCTGTAGCAGTGCCGAAAGATTTATCTGGTATTAAAACAAAAGTAATTGCGAATTTGACAAAGCGACAACTTATTTGTTTTAGTGGAGCAATTATAGTAGGAATTCCTTTTTATATGATGACAAAGGAAGTATTAGGAATAGAAATGGCAACATTCGGAATGATAGCGTTGATGTTGCCATTTTTCTTTTTTGCAATGTATCAGAAAAATGGATTTCCAGCAGAGAAGTTATTATTTTTTATGATACGTCAAAAATTTCTTACACCTGGGATTCGACCATATCAGTCAGAATATATATTTAGAGAATTAGAGCAACGAGAAGAATGGAGGAAGGAGTTAGAATATCTTGAACGCCGAGAAAAATAAAAAGGGACTTACGATAGCAGAGAAGAAAAGAATAAGAGAACTTCGATATTTATTGTCTGGTAGTGGAAAGAAGAAGGAAGTTCCTACGACAGCACAGAAAACGATTCCATTTCAAAAGATGTATCAGAATGGTATTTGTCAAGTGACACCTACTTATTATACAAAAATGGTAGAGTTTTTTGATGTTAATTATGAGTTATTAGATGAAGAAGAACAACTGGAACTTTTACAAACTTATAGTGAATTTATCAATTTTTTTGAGCCGGGAGTAAAATGCCAACTGTTTTTATTTAATCGAAAAGTAAAAGAAGAAGTATTGATGAAACAGATGGAATTACCAATGCAACAAGATGCCTTTGATGATATTCGAGAAGAATTTTCGAATATATTAAAACTGCAAATGGCAAGAGGAAATAATGGAATTATCAAATCAAAATATTTTGTGTTTGGTGTGGAAGCAAAAGGAGTTCAGGAAGCAAACCATAAGTTGTCAGCAATCGAAGTTGGGATAATAAAAAATTTTAAAAATTTAGGAACACAGGTAAAAATATTAAATGGAAAAGAACGATTGCGTGTATTGCATGACTATTTTAATCAAGATAGTATGGAAGAATTTCATTTTTCTTTTGCAGAACTTGCTAGTTCAGGGAAATCAGTAAAAGATTATATTGCACCAACAGGATTTGATTTTCGTAATGCAAATCGTTTTAAAATGGGAATGATGTATGGTAGTTCTTTTTATTTAGATATGATTGCTCCAAGATTTACGGATGACTTAGTAAAAAGATTGATAGGAGTAGATGAAAATATTAGTATTACGTTTCATTTACAAACAGTAGACCCAGTAAAAGCAATGAAGCATTTAAAAGGTACTTTAACGAATATTCAAAAAATGAAAATTGATGAGCAAAAAAAGGCAGTTAGAAATGGTTATGATATGGAAATTATTCCTACGGATATTTCTACTTATGAAAAGAATACGTTAGAACTTTTAGAAGACTTAAATTCAAGTAATCAAAAAATAGTAAAAACAACATTTTTAATTACTTGTTTTGGGAGAAGTAAACGAGAACTAGAAAGTGTGATACAAAGAGTATCTGGCATTATCCAACAGGCGAATTGTAACTTGCGTTGCTTACAATACTTACAAGAACAGGGACTTATGGCATCTGCACCGATTGGCATCAATGATACAGGAATTGAGAGAGACCTTACAACAAAAAGTACAGCTATTTTAATTCCATTCTCTACACAAGAATTGTTTATGTCTTCTCCTGCTTTATATTATGGATTAAATGCAATATCCAATAACATGATATTTGCTGACCGTAAGAAACTTCGGACTCCAAATGGAATGATACTTGGGACACCAGGTAGTGGAAAGAGTTTTAGTGCTAAGAGAGAAATTCTTGGATGTTTTCTTATGACAAGAGATGACATTGTTATTGGAGACCCAGAGGGAGAATATTTTCCATTAGTACAAGCATTACATGGACAAGTGGTAAAATTAGCTACAAATTCAAAAGATTATTTAAATCCGATGGATATTCCAATTAGTCATGTAGGAGATAAAGAAGCGTTGCGATTAAAAAGTGATTTTATAATTACTTTGTGCGATAAAATTGCGGGAGAGAAAGAAGGACTTACTACAGATGAAAAAGGGATTATAGACCAATGCATTGAACGAGTTTATGAATTGTATCTTCAACATCCTGTACCAGAGCAAATGCCAATATTGCAAGATTTATATGAAGAACTTTTAGAACATGAGAATCCAAAAGCAGAGCGTATTGCTAATTGTTTGTGGATTTATGTGCATGGTTCACAAAATTATTTTAATCATCGTACAAATGTCGATATTACGAATCGTATTGTTTGTTTTGATATTAAAGATTTGGGAAATCAGTTAAAACAATTAGGGATGTTAA
>CALASV010000390.1 GCA_937888895.1 uncultured Clostridia bacterium
TGTTCTTTAGATGAAATATGGTTTATGCCTTCTGGACTACCAGCACATAAATCAAATGAAGAATTGTTAGATGCCTTGCATCGTATAGAAATGGTAAAGTTAGCAATAGAAGGTAATTGTTCTTTTGTTGCTTCGGCATTTGAAATAGAAAGAGAGGGGTTTACCTACACTGCCGATACGATGGTAGCATTAAAAAGACATTATCCTGAATTAGACTTTTATTTTATTATTGGTGGTGATTCGTTGATGAAGTTTCATCAATGGGTAAGACCAGATATTATTTCTGCTCATACAACGCTACTTGCATCTGGTAGAAGTGGTTATTCTAAAGAAGAATTAGAACAGCAAGTAGCTTATTTGAAACACAAATTTGGAACAAAAGTATTATTTTTGGATATGCCTGAGTTGCAGATAGCTTCTAGTGAAATTCGTCGTTGGTTAAAAGAAGGACAGTATGAAAAATCAAGAGAAGCATTACCAGAAAAAGTCGTAGATTATATAGAACAGAATGGTCTTTATCAAAAGTAATGAATGAGGATGAGAATTATATGGAATTTTCAAAAGAATATATTTTGTTATTAGAAGGGAAGTTGCAGAAAGAATTAAAATCTGGTAGATATTTGCATACGTTAGGAGTAGCTTATTTATCTGCTTCTTTAGCAATGTGTTATGGAGTTTCTCATCGAGAAGCTTTAATTGCAGGTCTTTTGCATGATTGTGCTAAAAATTATTCCAATGAAGATTTGTTGAAAAAATGTATTAAGCATGAAGTAGTTTTAACAGAAGCAGAAAAGAAAATACCTGCTATGTTACATTCCGTTTATGGTGCATATCTTGCAAGAGAAAAATATGGTATAGAAAATGAAGATATTATTAGTGCAGTAAGATATCATACCGTAGGAAGACCCGCAATGTCTATGTTAGAACAGATTGTATTTTTAGCAGATTATTTAGAGCCAGAGCGTACTCAACCAACAAATCCTTCTTTAGATGAGATTCGAAAAGTTGCATTTCAAAATCTCGATGAAGCTACTTATCTTGTAGTAAAAAATACCGTAGAATATTTAGAAAGTAGTAATAGCGAAGTGAATCCTGTTATTTATGAAGTATTTGAGTACTATAAAAAGAAAACGGGTAAATAAATCTAATATATAGTAATTCAGGAGGTAATAAAATGGAACGTGCAAAACTGATTGTAAAGAAAGCATATCAAGCTTTAAGTGACAAAAAAGGTGAGGATATTAAAGTAATTGAAATCGGAAAAATTTCCACGGTTGCCGATTACTTTGTGATTGCTAATGGTACAAATGCACCACATGTAGAATCTTTAGTAGATAATGTGCAAGAGGAATTATTAAAGGAAAATATCCATACAGACAGAATCGAAGGTGTAAGAAGTTCTGGTTGGATTTTGTTAGATTATAATGATGTAATTATTCATATCTTTGCAAAAGAAGACCGTTTATTCTACGATTTAGAAAGAATGTGGAGAGATGGCAAAGAAATTTCTGTAGAAGATTTATAAAAAACAAAAAATGGCAGCAGAAGAATAATGATAAATAAAAAGTTGGTTAATAAGTCCAAGAAAATGAAAAAATCATGGAATTAGATTAACCAACTTTTATCCGATTGACCTAGAGCATACGGAATAATCCGATTACTTTTCCTAAAATCTCTACTTCAGAAACATAAATAGGTTCCATGTAATGATTTTCTGGTTGAAGACGATAACAAGTTTCTTCCTTATAAAAGGTCTTTACAGTTACAGAATCTTCAATTAATGCAACAACAAAATCACCATTATTTGCATGAGATTGTTTTTGTACTAAAATAGTATCTCCGTCAAAAATTCCTGCATTTACCATACTATTTCCTTTTACTTTTAACATAAAAGTTTCTGTATTTGGTATGTAGTCCATAGGAACAGGAAAATAACCTTCGATATTTTCTACAGCAAGAATTGGTTGACCAGCAGTTACTGTTCCAACAACAGGAACACTTACAATTTCTCTACGAGTAAGATTGAAATTAGTATCTATAATTTCAATGGCTCTTGGTTTTGCAGGGTCACGACGAATATATCCATTCTTTTCTAATGATTCTAAGTGTGAATGGACACTAGAAGTAGATTTCAAGTGTACTGCTTTACAAATTTCTCTAACAGCAGGTGGATACCCTTTATTAATGATTTCTTTTTTCAAAAATTCTAAAATTTCTTTTTGTTTTTCTGAAATTTTTCCATACGCCATAATAAAATCTCCATTCTACATATTGTGTTTATTGTATGTCTATACTACTATTTAATCATAAGAACATATTTTTGTCAAACGTAAGTTGATAGGTTACTTTGTCTTTTTTTGCCATGCTGGTAAAGGACCATCTATGACTGCGTGAAATAGACGGTCTGCTACACCAGGACTATCTTCATTAAGTTGATGAATTAAATTTTTTGCATATTCTCGTTTTGTGTATCCATCTGCTGGACAAGGATTTTTTTTCACTGGTAAATCATATAAGTTTTTGAATCCAATAATATCTGCTTCATTTACATAAAGCAATGGACGAATTAGCGTAATATCCATGCGGTCTAAATAGGTAACAGGAGAGAATGTATAATATCTTCCTTCATAAATTAAAGATAATAACATTGTTTCGATAACATCATCTCTATGATGAGCATAGGCAGATTTGTTACAACCTAATTTTTTGGCTTCTTCATTAAAAGAACCTTTTCTCATTTTTGCACAAAGAGAACATGGATTGGTTTCTTTTCTATCTTTAAAAATAATTTCTCCAATTTCTGTTTTTACAATTGTATAAGGAACATCTAAAGTTTTACAAAGTTCTTTAATAGCAGTTAAATCAAATCCTTCAAATCCTAAATCTATGGTAATCGCTTCTAATGTAAATTTTTTTGGATAAAATATACGCAAACCAGCTAAAGAATAGAGGAGTGCTAAACTATCTTTTCCACCTGAAATACCAACAGCTATTTTGTCTCCTTCTTCAATCATTTGATAATCATCAATAGCTTTTCTAGTTAAACTCATTAAGCGTTGCAATTTCATAAAAAAATCCCTTTCTAAGTTTTTATTGTAACTTATATTTTGACACAATTATACCATGTTTTTTGTATATTTTTAATAGTAACGCTTTTTATATTTTATATCATTTTTACAAAAAAAGAAAGGATTTTTGTGATGAATTACAAAGGAACTTATTGTAGAATTACTATGTTATCTCTTATTTTTATGCTTATGTGTATCTATTTTCAACCATTACATAAAACGTATGGCGAAGTTCAAGAAAATGGTTATTATTTTGAATGGAGTAGTTCTAACACTCAAAATATTACTGGATTAAATAGTATTTTAGCATATCCGACAGAATATGCAGATATTATAGAATTGTATGGGGTTACAAAAGCACAGGTAGAAGATTTTATTGATGGAAATTTATTAGTTTTAAATTTTAAAAATGTTTTACTTGATATGGAAAATTCAGTATTATCATATACAATTTTTGCCACAAATCATCATTCGGATAATCTGATAAATAATTTGGCTCTTATTTCAAAACAAGAGACAGTGATACGTGATGGAAAGAAAGCAATTGTTGGAGAAATACCGTGTTACATTAAAGGGGACGGGCAAAGGGTTTATATTCTTAGGATAAACGGAACAAAACTTGCCAATATTTATCCGAATGGAAAAATTGAAGTTAACTCCTTGATTCCAGCTATAGCAAAGACCTTGATGAGTCAGACAAAAGATTATAAGTATTCTTTTAGAGAAACTTTAGTAAAGTCTTATGTCCCAGAAAATGTAAAGCTGTCTACAGATCTTCACACCCATGGCAATGCAAATCTGAATGCCGATATTCTGATTGCATTAGCGATAAAGCATCAGATTCGTTATCCACTTTATTATATCAAGAAATTAGAGTTGGCTTTGTCGGAAGAACAGAAAGTTTTTATAGATAAGCAGCGTGAAAATGCAAAAAATAATTTGGATTTAACAGGTTTGTCAGGCAAACATTTAGATAGAAAAATTGACGACAATACTTTTATTAATTTTGCAGATTTGATATTGCATAATCTTGAGAA
>CALASV010000391.1 GCA_937888895.1 uncultured Clostridia bacterium
TGCAGTTTATTTCCAAGGAGGACTTACTTGGTATCATGCCAAATTTGGTATTATGATGTCGGTACAAAAGATGAAAGAAGCAGGATTGATAACATTATAAGTTCTTTTTTCGGGAGAGATGGAGAAAGAGGAATTTTATGACAATGAAACAATTACCACTATCAGAACGACCTTATGAAAAAGCTGAAATCGAGGGAGTAGAACGGTTATCAGACAAAGAACTACTTACTGTATTGATTCGCTCTGGAACCAAAACAGAACGTGCTGACCAAGTAGCATTAAAGCTATTAGAATATTGTGGCGAAGATGGTTTACAAGCATTATGGAACATGGATATGGAAGAATTAAAAACATTCTCTGGCATTGGAAAAGTGAAAGCGATTCAATTTCTTTGTGTTTGTGAAATAGCTAGAAGAATGGCAAGTGGGAAAAAATTACATGGTATGAAAATAGCTTCTCCAGAAGATGTAGTTACTTATTATAATGCTCAACTAAAATATAAACAAAAAGAATGTTTACTTTTACTTATTTTGGACAGTAAAAATCGTGTGTTATCAGAAGAATTATTATCGATTGGAACCATTAATGCTTCTATTGCAGACCCAAGAGAAATTTTTCTATCCGCTTTACGAAAAAATGGTGTTTCTATTCTTTTAATTCATAATCACCCAAGTGGTGACCCAACACCAAGTAAGGAAGATATTGCAACAACAAGTCAGGTTATAGAAGCTGGAAAGTTACTTGGTGTTGCTCTAAATGACCATATTATTATTGGACAAAATTCTTATATTAGTTTACGAGCAGAAGGTTATATAAGGTTTTAGCATTTTATTTTTATTTAGATTGAAAAAGTTGCACAAAAGTGGTAAAATTAATTGATTATAACAAATAAAAAGAACTAGAAACGAAAGGGGTATAGTTTGTGAGTGCAAAAGTATTCGGAATTGACTTTGGGACAAACACAATAAAAATATACAGAAAGAATGAAGGCGTTATTTTTGATGAAAAAAATATCATTGCTTTATGTAAGGGAGAAGTAATGGCCATTGGTGATGAAGCATTTGAAATGCTTGGAAAAGCTCCAGATAATTTTTTGGTTACCTACCCAGTAAGAAATGGTGTCATTGCAGATATTGCTAATATGCTAGCATTGTTAAATAAGGCATTCAAAATAATTGCTGAAAAATCTGGAAAGCTTACAGGTGCAGATATTATCGTAGCAGCACCAAATGATGTAACAGAAGTAGAGAAAAGAGCATTTTTTGACCTCGTTAGCAATTCTATTGCAAAACCAAAAAAAGTACGCGTTGTAGAAAAACCAATTGCTGATGCAATAGGTGCTGGTTTAGATGTTATGGAAGCAAGTGGCGTAATGATAGTAGATATAGGTGCTGATACAACAGAAATTTCTATTATGTCATTAGGTGGTATTGTTTTAAGTAAGTTAGTACCAATTGGTGGAAACAAATTTGACGAATTAATTATCAATAATGTAAAGAAAAAATACAATCTCATTATTGGTAATAAAACTGCTGAAACAATTAAAAAGAAATTAGCTTATGCTGTAAATCCTGAACACGAGACAATTAAAGTACATGGTCGTGATGTGATGACAGGACTTCCAACAGAAGCTGAAATCGATTCTGAATTTGTTTATGAAACGATTAGCGAAAGTTTACGTTCTATTGTAGATGCTGTGCGTGTTATTTTAGAAAAAGCACCACCAGAAATTTCTTCAGATATTATTGATTCTGGTATTTTTGTTACAGGTGGTTCGGCAAATATTAAAAAGATTGATGAACTATTTGGTGCAGAAACAGAACTTCCAATTACAGTAGCTCCTGATGCGGCTAACACAGTAGTCAATGGACTTGGTAAAATTTTGGAGGATAATTCAAGATATGGCTGTCTTGCTTTCTCTTTGAAACAGACCTATTACGGAGGCTGATATGCAAAATCGCAGACAACGTCGCAAACGTACACAAAAAAAGAGCATTAATATTTTTCCAAAACATATATTCTTTTTGCTGTTTTTTTTGACGGGTGCTATTGTGTTTGTTTCTTACCGATTTCCAGAAACATTGCAACCGGTAAGAGATGGTATTGATTCTTTTATTTCACCAATGCAACGAGGAATTAATGTAGTAGG
>CALASV010000392.1 GCA_937888895.1 uncultured Clostridia bacterium
ATGGACAGTATAACTTCCTCCTTGCTTACTTTTTCTTTTTCGATAATTTTTTTCACATACCTCTCGCTTTGATTTCAAGATATCAATCCTAGTATCCCAGTATTTTATCATTTTCAACTTTTGAAATTCGATACTTTCTCCTTGGTCATCTACTCCTACAAAAAAGTTTTTATGATTTGGATCTATGGCTATCCAACGGCACTCTTTCGGTATTTCTACTTTCTTTTCTTCCCATATTGGTTGCTCTGGAAGTACTTTTCCCTCTTTTTTTGCTTGATTACACGCTTTTCGATATACACGCATCGCTTCTTTATATTCTAATTCTTCTTTCGAACAACTTTCTAAGGTAACTATAGCATAAAATTTTCCTTGTTGCTTTACTAAAGAAAATGTTTTCAACAATTCCTTCTCTTTTACTTCCAATTTTTCTTTTAATTTTCCTACTACCGATGGATTTCGTTTTCCTCTTTCTTTCGGTAATTCTGGTATCGTTCCCAAAGATACCGAAAGTGTAATACCGTCTTCCTTTACTTCCCACCCTTTATTTGGTTCATCAAACACTAAACTAAACCATTTTTTCTTCCAGCTTCGATAAGTTGGATACCCTGCTTCTCCTCGAAAAAATTTCTCATAAGCCTGCTTGACTCGATTCGATGGTTCTTTTAATACGGAAGAAAATACCGTATGTAAAAAAGGATATCTTTCTTTTAAACGAGTGCCATAATCCCTTAAATTTCTTCCATAAAGTAGTTTACTTTTCGTTCCATTTTTTAGATAATCATCTCTGCAAGCATCTAACAGTTGATTATACAACCAATTACAAATTTTGCTTTGTCCATCTAAAATAAACCCATCTTCTTTGGAAAATGCTACTTCTATTTTTCTTACATAAATAGAACTCATATGGATTCACCTTTCATTTCCTCTTCTCGCAATAATGCTTGGTTCGTTGCTATGATTTTTTTCGATTTATGACTTCTAGAACCATATAATTTCGCTGAGAATACCGTAATCACAGATAATACATCTTCTACTAATTCTTCTTCATACGTTTTATCTTCTGTCAAATTAATCACTTCTATGGTTACATTATAAATGCTACAAAGATGTTCTATCAGTTCAAATCCAAATCGAATCAATCGGTCTTTGTAATTTACCACAATTCGTTCAATACGATTCGAACAAATCAATTCGATTAGTTCTCGCAACCCTTTTTTATTATAATTTAATCCACTTCCCAAATCCGAAATCACTTGAAATTGATAGCCATTCGCAATACAATACTGCGATACAGTTTCGATTTGTCTTTGTAAATCTTCCTTTTGGTCAGAAGAAGAGACCCTGCAATAGGCAATCGTGATTCTATGTTCACAACAATCGCCCTTTTTAAATTTTATCAATTCCTTTTTCTCATATCTTCTATGACCACCTTCCGTTCGTATCGACATAATCTTACCAGTTTTTTCCCATCTTCGAAGCGTATCAATGGATACTCCTAAAAATTCCGATGCTTCTTTAATACTCAACATACTGTTATCCTCCCCTTTCCTTATTTTTTTATTATACAAGAAATTCTATGCAAAATCAACTATTTCGCATAGAATTTCTTGTATTTTATTCAACTGTTTTTGTTCCCCATCAGGTATTGAAGCGTCTTTGGATTCATGCTATAAATGTCAATACATAAATGGTTCTTCCGTAAAGTTTCGTTTTTAATTTAAATATTATTATATAGATACCACATCATAGTTTATACTTAATGTGGTATCTGATACATTAACTTTGCCTTTTAAAGCAATGGCTTACATCGACCATACATTGTTCTTTTTATCATTTTAATTTTATTATTCGTACCTTCTACAAATCCATTACTTAACTCACTTGCTACTGCATTTTCTACAGCCTCTATGTCCATTTCTAATCCATTTGCAAAACTAGCAATTTCTTTTAATGTGGACTGTTTATATTTTTCTATAAAAAGATATAGTAATGGTATACTTTTCTTTGAAAAAATAGCACGAAATTCTCGAATACAAGTTTCTAATTGTGGTAAGATGTTATACTTTTTCCATAATGCTTGATAGTGTTTTTCGCTTAATTTTTCATTCATCCAGAGATATTCAAAAATACTCTTTCTTGTAATATAATCCACGTTTATTCTACCTTGTTCTCCAATAGAAATCGTTGGTAAAGAAGTATATTTTTGTAGATTTATTTCGTATGCTTCACATAATTGATTCATATAATTCCTTGCTGTAGTATTTGTTTTTTGATATCCTAACTTTCTTAGTTGACGTATGATTTCTGCTTGTGTCAATCCCTTTTCAAGAAAGTTTATAATAAAATCTTTCTGAGCTTGTAAACAACTTCTTTTATGAGAACGACATAATACGGAAACATTACCTGTTCGATATTTTGTTACCGTTCTTCGATCCATTCCCATTCTCCGAACAATTTCACAAGAAGAATATCCTTCTTGTGAAAGTTCTTGTATTTGCAAAATACGTTGCAGACGGGATTGTTCCGCAGTTGTAAAATCCTTACTATTTTCTAGTTCTTTTTTTTAATCTCTTTTGGCTCAGAAAAAGATTCCATTGTAACAGAACTAGATTCTGATGCAATCGTTATGGTAGAAGGAATTTCCTTTCCAATTATTTTACGAATAGCTTCTAATAAATTTTGATGTAAATGAAAACGGTCTGCGATTTGTATCGCATGAGGAAGAACTTCTTCGATTGCTTTTGTATAGGCATTCGCTCTATCTCTAGTTACCATGGTAACTTGTTTATTTTGTTTTAACCACTCTTTTTTTAAGGTACTACCATCTCGTCCATCCAAAAGAGCAATGACTTGATGGGTTTCTTCCTCTACAATCACAGTTCCATAGGTATGTCTTTTTTTATAAGCAAAATCATCGACACCTATCTTCGCACCACAAATCGGAGTAGTTTGTTTAGAATAACGAGTTAATAGAAGACGAATGATGGTATCACCACTTATTTTTATATTCATAGTTTTTAAAATACGAGCACTTGCTTCGCAACTGGTTTCTAACGCAACAGTAAGAATAAAATCTACTAAGCGTTCTGTCATTCGACTATAAGCATTCAAAAAACCATGAAAATTTTCAGAAACACTAGAAGTAGGACAGTTTGGATTTAGGCATTGAAATTCATGAAGAGTCATCTGTAACATAACACGTTTTCCTAACATAGGAAGGTCTTGCACTTTTCTACGATGTGTACCATGATACTGGTCTGTTTTACAACCACAGTTGGGACAAATATAAGAAATAGAGCGTGATTTCATAAAAAGAGTAATGTTATCTTCCTCTTCTGCAATAGAAAGAATTTCTAATTCCTCTGGATAATATTTTTGTAAATCAAGCTGGCTTACTTCCTTTAACATAACAATACATTTCCTTTTCTAAATGATAGTTCTTATTGTATCATTTTTTAGGAATAATTCTAGTCAGAAACGCAACTTTACGGAAGAACCATTTTTATTATATCATTTATATCATGCCAGACTTTGCCATGTTGCTGCAGTAGGTATGGCGGCAGATGTGAGGCGTCACATTCGGCATCTGTACCCGATAAATATCATTGTACCGTTTGACCATGTGGTTAAAGCGGTGTTCCCAATGCATTGCCACCAGCGGAAGTCCGTCCTTATCCGTGAAAAGAAATCCTGTATAGCCGTCCACCATTTTTTCAAATCTCGATTTCTCCCTATCCTCAATGATTGCCTGAAAGCACCGGAACACATCTTCCGTCATAGGCAGTTTCCTCGTTCTGGCATTTGTTTTTGTGGCTTCGATAACGTACTTCATTTCTGATGTTCTAAGCAACTGGTGGTCGATGTTGATGATCTGGTTCTCCAAATCGATGTCTTTCAGTGTCAGGCCACAGAATTCAGAAATACGCATTCCCGTATGAAATAGAATGTAGACCACCTCATAATACTTGCAATAGACATTATCATCATGGATGAATTTCAGGAACTTCCGCATCTGATCCCGGCTGATTGCCTCCCTTGTTACACTATCATTGACAATCACTGTAGCCAGTTCAAAACCAAAAGGATTCTTGTGCAGAACATCGTCATCCACCGCCATCTGAAAAGCAGGTCGTAATACACCTCTGATGGAATGAATAGAACTGTAGCCTTTGCCGTCGCTCTGCAGCTTTATCAAAAACAGCTTTGCATCGGATACCTTTACCTGGGATATTTTCTTTGCTCCAAAAGGTTCCTTGTTGAGAACACGTTGTACGGTTTTATAGCCCGCTCGTGTACTATCCCTTACTCCCGTTTTAGTTATAAGATAGCGTTCCACCAATTCTACAACTGTTATGTTCTTTCCAACGGGGTCCATCTGCGAATCGAGGTCATACCCGATCTGCTTTTCCAGTTTCCGCAGGGAAAGGCATGGTTTCTTTCCAGCCGGGAGTTTATCCGTAGGCTCCAGCCGCCAACTGTACACAAAGTGTGTTGTGGTATAATAAAGTTGTAACTAGATATGATGAAAGAGAATCTTCGTCTTCGCAAGGAACTCGAAGAACTAAGAAAGGAAAATCTTTTCTTAAAAAAAGCGGTGGCATTCTTTGCGAGGGAAATCGACTAGAGGCTTATCGATTTATTGACCAGCACCAAACAGAATTCGGCATCCGTTGGCTGCTGAATCGACTCCATATTTACCCAAATGCTTATTATAATTACCGAAAACAGCGAAAGGCAGAATATTACACCCAAAAGGAAAAAGTAAAAGCACAAATTCAAGAAATCTATCATGCCCATCATGGAGTAGATGGCTATCGAAGTATGAAAATTTATTTGGCACACAAAGGATATTCTTATAGTTTTACTACCATACATAAGTATATGAATGTGGAATTAGGATTACATTCTATTGTGCGTCCGAAAAAGCCAAGACAAGAACAAGGAAAAGCTCATAAAGTGTTTGAAAATAAACTAGGTCAAGTATTTACAGCAGAAAAACCAAACCAAAAATGGTGTACGGATTTTACTTACTTATTTTTAAAAAGTGGAGAAGTAAGGTATAATTGTAGTATCTTAGACCTTTATGATAGAAGTATCGTTGCAAGTATTACCGATCGAGCGATTACCAGTGACCTTGCGATTCGTACCTTACAAAAAGCACTCACTTCTCAAAAAATAACCAAAGGAGAATTAATGTTACATTCCGACTATGCCGAAGAAAAAACTATACCGAAGTTTTTATGGAATTCTATATTTTATGGATATTTTATAAAAACTTCGGCATAGTTTTTTTATACTTGAAGTACAAAATAAAGGAGGTACTTCAAGATGAACATTGATGTCATTTGTGACAAGTGCATCGAAGCTATAAAAGATGCTGGTTATAACCAAACAACCATAGTTAATTATCAGGGAGTTATTCGAAGATTCCAAGTTTTTTGTAAAGAAAGAAGCGTAACCTGTTACTCATCTGAGATTGGAAAACAGTATGCAGATGATGTTATCAGTAAAAAAACTGGTAAGTTTAGTTTGAATCGATATTACACACAAGGAAGATTCTTTCGTTTGATTGATTCTTACTATCATACAGGAAAATTCGATTTCACGATGATGAAACATGGAAAAATTTCCCCAGATCATACGACTCATCAACTAATTTATTGCGATTATCAAGAGTATTTACAAAATATCTATGATAATGAAAATACGATTCATTTTTACGAGTATGGTATGTATTGTCTTTTGCAGTTTTTAAATCGTCTAGACATTCAGAACTTCGATGATGTGACTACGGAAACTATTATTAATTATCTTAAGGGTACAAAGCAGACCAGACAAAGAGAAGTTTTATGTGAATTGCGAGGGATATTTCGATATCTTGGAAGAAAAGATTTATTTTATGCCATAGCAGGTGTATATGCTCCTAGAATAAAGCGAATTATTCCTATATTATCTGATGAAGAAATCAGAAAACTGGAACATACGATAAGTACGAATGCTGTTTCTAAAAGAGACGCAGCTATTGTTATTCTTGGACTATCCTGTGGAATAAGAGCTTGCGATTTAATAAAACTCCGACTTTCTGATATCGATTGGGATAACGAAACCATTACTTTTATACAGAGTAAAACAGGAAACCAAGTAAGTCTACCTTTAACAGTAACCGTTGGAAATGCTATTGCCGATTATATAGTAAATGAACGCCCACGAGTAGACGAAGAAATCTTATTTTTAAGATCGTTGGCACCTTTTGTACCACTTACCGATCATGCCTCTTGCCATGCTATAGTAAGTCGTGTATTTAAACGAGCAGGAATTGAAACATCAGGTCGTATTCTGGGGATGCATATGCTTAGGCATAATGCCGCATCCACTATGGTAAAAAATGAAGTTCCTATAGAAACCATCGCTGCTATCCTTGGTCATTCCAGTCCAGATACTACGGATATATACATTACAACGGATGCAATTCGATTAAAAGAGTGTGTTCTTCCTATGAATGGGATTTCAAAGGAGGTACATCCATGAGAACTTATATAAGCAATCTTGCACCATCTATTACTGATTTTATAGAATTTAAACATGCTCTTGGAATAAAGTACGAAACAGCCTCTTATTATCTGATGCAATTAGATAAATAACGTGAGTTCGACAAAAACACCTATGCAGAAATGGTAGTTCCAAACTGAA
>CALASV010000393.1 GCA_937888895.1 uncultured Clostridia bacterium
GTGGGTGAAACTTATGGCATTTCATACAATAATTTCGATGAATGCTTCCATGTAATTCGGTTACTTTTTTATTTCCAGCCATTTGATGTAATCCATCAATATTTTGCGTAATAATACCAGATAATTTACCGATTTCTTCTAATTTTGCAAGGAATAAGTGTGTGATATTTGGTTTTACATCTGTGACTACCATTTTATCACGATAAAATTCAAAAAATTCCGAGGTATGTTTCATAAAAAAGGTATGACTTAAAATAGTTTCAGGGTCGTATTTATATTTTTGATGATATAATCCATCTGCACTACGAAAATCAGGAATACCACTTTCTGTACTGACACCTGCACCACCAAAAAATACAATACGATTACTTGTATCAATGATTTGTTGTAATTGCTTAATTTTTTCCATAAGAAATCTCCTTTTTAATTTTTGTTAATTAGATATCTGCAAGTTATTTCGCTACTTATTTATAAGTAGATTATAGTTAGTTATTTCGTTTTTTGATACGATGTTTTTGTGGTTGTATTGTTAATTCTGTAATATTTATGTGTTCACTTGCTGATAACACATAAGAAATCGTATTCGCAATATCTTCTGGAAATAGACAAGCTGTTTCATCGGCTGTAAAATCGGCGTTTCGATAAAGGTTTGTCTGTGTCATATCTGGTAAGAGAGTTGTGATTTTAATTCCATTTTTCCTTACTTCATCAAATAAACTGTTGGCAAAGTTAAGTAAAGCAGATTTTGTAGCTCCATAAGCACAGCCATACGTATTACTTTTTCTTGCAGTAACAGAGGAAAGAAAAATAATATGTCCACTTTTTCTTTGCTTCATAAAAGGAAGAAAATGCGAAGTTAAAATCATAGGTACTTCGAGATTTGTTCTTACTAATGACATTATATTTTCGTCTGAAATTTGTTCTTGTAATCCATAATAGCCAACACCAGCACTGTGAATGAGTATATCTGGGGAAGAAACACCTAATTTTTCTTTTATTTTATTTAAGGTGGATAGTAGAGCAGTATGGTCTGTTATGTCACAAGAGTAACAATGAAAATTTTTTGGAAAAGAGTAAGTGGTATCAAAAGTTCGTCCAATTCCATAAATTTCATAGCCTTCCTTTGCAAGTTTTAATCCAGTGGCAAGTCCAATTCCAGAAGAAGCACCAGTTAATAATATGGTTTTCAATTAAATTCCTCCATTCCATATAAAAATTTTTTCTGCTGGTAAGTAAGACAACAATAATTGTTGTAAATAGTTTACCATTTCTTCGGATAAAGTTCCATAGTGAGATACTCCTTGTTCAGTCATGTAAGGATATTGTACGATAGCACAGTCAGGACGTTTTTTTCTCATATTTTTTAAGTATTCGGTACTAATACGAAATACACCAATACTAACATCAAATAAAATGTTAGCAGGAATTTCAGAAAAAATAGTTTCAATTAGTTGTTGATAAGAGGTTTTCCAATTACTATGATAAATCATAGGGTCAAAACATAACCGAACAGAGAAGCCAGCTTCTTTTGCAGAACGTAATGCTTGTAAACGTAACGAAAGAGAAGCAGTAGCATGTTCTATTGTTTCAATGATAGTTTTAGGAGAAACCGTCCATGAAAAAATAATTTGTTGCTTTAATGAATCATCTTTATAAAGGTTTGCTAATTCTTTAAAAATAAAAGGGTTTCCAGATTTTGTACGTATTTCTAAAGAAAGGTTATTGTATTTGGAAGCAAATAAGAGCCATTGTTTCACAAAACCAAAACGAGATTCTAGTGCTAATAAATCGGTATCATAAGAAATACATAAATAAATAGAATGTTGTTGCAATAATAATTGTAATTCGTTAAAATAGTCTTCTAGATTGACAAAAACAACAACATGTCCTGATGGATACATTCCTTGTAAATAACAATAGTCACAATGATAAATACAATTCATCATACAGGAAGTATAATAAAAATGTTCATTTCCAAAACTTTGACAAACAGGAGCACCTTTATAAATGAGAGTACCTGTCTTTTTTGCTAAGATTAGAGCAGGAGCTTTCTTTTGTTTTGCAAAATTTTGATGACTTCGGTTAAATAAATCTTTATAATGCTCAATGAGAATAGGTTCCTTTGGCAATGAAAAGTTTTTGATTTGATGTTGTATTTGTTTTTCGGCATATACCATAGAAAAAAATGGTAAGTAGGTTGTCTGTTTAGAAGATATTTTTTGGGTATTATTTGCAATAGAAGGAGTTTCTAAAATTTGTTTTCGTAATGCAGTGAGATAAGGCATGGTTTGTTTTTTTCCTCGGATTGCAGTTTCTGGGAGGTTATCTAAAAAATTATTTAAAATTTGCTTTAGAGGTTTATTATCTAACTTGGCATAAGTAATAAGACGATGAAATTCCCCTGCCATTGTTTCAGTGAAACAAAGACGAGAAGAAATTTTGTCAATTAGTACTTGTTCTGGTTCTGTCAAAGCAGTAGTTTTTTCAAAAGAATCCACCGTTTGCATTGTTTGGATTTGAGTTGCAAAGTCCAAAATGCACTGGACATGAGGAAAAATTAGTTGTTCTGGTGAAATCGTTTCTTTTTGAACAGAAGTAATTCCTACCATATCAGAAATAATTTTGAAGAAAAACATTCGCTCTGGAGAAATATATGGTAAGGTTGCTTGGTATAAAGAAGAAGCTTCCATATCGATTAAAGTAGTATCATCAAAAACGTCACATATAGTTTCTGTAACAATAGGTGTTGTAATCAATGGAAGTATATCAAAGGTATGTTGATATAAAATGTCAGGATAAAAAGTACGTTTTGTGCATTGTTCCGTTATTTTGGAAGTTAAAAAAACTTTTCCAATTAATTGTTCATTTTCTGTGATTTTTTTAGAAATGCAACCTGCAATACCGAGATTGATGAAAATGTCGGTATCTTTTGGAGGATATAATGTAAAATATCTTGAAAGACTGATAGCAGAAGGAATCATACCACAACCAGTAATGATGATATGATACTGTTCATTTTCAAATAGTTGAAAATGATGTTCGGTTGTATTCTTTTTCAAATTTAAAAATTGAATGAGAGGTTTTGCTTCAGAATAAAGAGCAATGGCAAATATAATCATAAAAATAGTCCTTTCTTTTTGTTTTCATTTAAGAATATAGTAAAACAAATAAGAAAAAGTAGCAATATCCAATGAAATGTAAAATAAGTTATGACAAAAGTTAAATTTTATTTGAATTTTATTGTAATGAAAATGCAATACATGGATAAAGTTGTTATTTGTATACGATATTTGTACTTTATTGTTAAAAACAAACATTGCATTTCGTAGAAAAAAGGACTATACTAAAATAGAAAAGCAAGAGATTATACTGCTTTTTAATGTTGAAAGTGTATTTTTAAGTTGAAGTTATAGAGTTAAAAACAGGAAGTCAAACGGATATTCGTAATCCGCTTCGCTACTTACTCATAACCGAATAGCTA
>CALASV010000394.1 GCA_937888895.1 uncultured Clostridia bacterium
GCAAGGTCGCGCTCCACCAACTGAGCCACTCGCGCACATTTTGTAACTTATCTAGTTTTTTGTGCTTTCTCTCAAGCACAAGCGTAGTATACAACAATAAATCCAACTTGTCAACAATTTTTTTAAATTTTTTTAATATCTGCCATAAAAAATATTTTCTTTTTCTATGGCAGATATTTTTATACTATTTTATAATCGGTCAATTATAAAAACAACAACTATTATTTTAATTCTTCTATCATATACTGTGCTGGTTCAGCATCTATAATTACATAATCCAATTCTCCATTTAACAAACCTTCCAATGCTAAAGAACCTTTTTTATAACCAAATACACTGACATCAAATCCCTTAAATCCTAAACTTTCATCTCCTTCACAGTAATCTTGTCCTGTTGTTCCTGCTTGAACTCCAACTCTTGCTTGTGGAGTCTTTATAGATAAAATTTCTTCTACATCTGCAACATCCATACAAAAATCAAATTCTGTATTATCTGATAATACAATCAACCTTTGAGAAGCAGTATAATAAGAATTACTAAAATCTACATATTGTTCTCTATCTTCTTTTACTGTAAGTCCTGCCATTGCAATATCTGCTTCTTTATTTGCTACTGCTTTACAAATAGCATCAAAATCCATATGTAAAATTACTAACTCTTTTCCAAGATATTGTGCTAACATAGAAGCAATTTCCATATCAATACCATAGTAGTTATCTCCCTCTTGATATTCAAATGGTTTAAAATCTGCATTGGTAGCCACAACTAATTGTTCTTTAGAACTATCTAATGTTGCAGAAGTTACTGCTACAGGAGTCCCATTACCAAAATAATGATTACAAATTTCATCAAATGTACCATTACTCTTAATTTCATTAATAAATTCATTGATAGACTTTAATAACTCTGGTTGACTTTTATCTACACCAAAAGCATATTCTTCACTTGTTAAATCAATTCCTACTATCTTTGCAGTTACCTTTACATCTGAACTACTTTCTCCACATCCAGTAAATACTGCAAGTACAAGTATCATACAACAAAGTAATGCTATTACCTTTTTCTTCATTTTGTTTTCTCCTCTTTCTTCCATATTACAATACAAATCTTTCCTCTTTTTTGTTTCTTGTAGCTACACTGATATCATAATTCAAGAAAACTTTAAAACCTTTCCTACTTTGCTACTTTTCATTTTTCCCTATACACTACTTATCTATCTCCTTTCTCTTTCTTTTACACATAATACTTCGCCTGTGCATTCCACATCTTTTGATAAAGTCCCAAAGCAGAAAGAAGTTCGTCATGTGTTCCTTGTTCTACAATAGAACCTTTCTCAAATACCAAAATTCGATGACAGAAATGACAGCTAGATAAACGATGAGAAATATAAATCGCACTTTTTTCTTGCACAAATTGATTCATTCGCTTATAAATGTCTGCTTCTGAAATTGGGTCAAGTGCTGCTGTCGGTTCATCTAGAATAGCAAATGGTGCATTTTTATATAAACAACGTGCAATCGCAACTTTCTGACTTTCACCACCAGAAAGTTCTACTCCATCATCATAAATCCTCTTTAATAAATTAGTTTTAATTCCTTTTGGCAACGTAGATAGTCTTTCTCCAAAACCTGCCTGTTCTAAAACACTTTCTACCTTTTCTTTATTTGGTTCATCTTCTATTGCCACATTTTCCCCTAATTGAAAGGCAAAAATACGATAGTCCTGAAAAACAGTAGAGAAAAAATGCAAATAATCATCATACCGATACTTACGAATATCCACTCCATTTAGTAAAATTTCTCCTTGTTGTGGGTCATATAATCTACAAAGAAGTTTGATAAAAGTTGTCTTTCCAGAACCATTTTTCCCTACAATTGCAGTTTTTTCTCCCTTTCGAAATTTGCAATTCACATTTTCAAGACTTGGAGTTTTCGCATTTGGATAAGTAAAGGTTACATTACGAATTTCAAACTCATAATTTTCTATAATTTCTTTTCCAATTGGTAAAGTTCCACTCGTTGTTGCATTTGGCAAATTCATATATTCAAAATAATCTTCAATATAAGAAGCATTTTCCACAATATCTAAAAACAGAGAACCATAGTTCTTGTCAAGACAGTATGAATTCTGGATAAACTATTTTTTCCAG
>CALASV010000395.1 GCA_937888895.1 uncultured Clostridia bacterium
ACACGAGAAGAATTTTATAGTGGAACAGCAGATTGGGATATTATAAAAAAAGTAAAAGATGCTGTTTCAGTTCCAGTAATTGGAAATGGAGATATAAAATCAGAAGATATTACTAGATGGGTAGAAAATTATGGCGAGTATCATGAAGAATATGCTGTTTACAATGGACAAAATATTACAAGACAAGAATATGATGATGGTGCAGCAGTGATTGATGGAAAAGTAATAGATGTAGAGGGGCAAGCCGAACTTAGAAGAAGATATTTGACACCATATAATTTTCTGATATGTGCAGTATTAAATCCAGTTAATGAAAGTAAGTATGATAGAAGTATGGGACGGATTTTAAATGGAATTTTAAAGAATACTCATACTGTAAATGAAATTATTGAATTTGTTGATGGATTAGGTAGACATAGAAGAGATATATAATTATTATGAAGTGAGGAAATAAGTTAAGAAGATAGTCTATGATATGATTATAAATAATATGTGACGAGTTGAATGGGTGTAGTATGTATTTTTTTAGTTTATAACATGAGGAAAAGACCTGAGAGCAATTTAAATATGCTGTCAGGTCTTTTATTTTAAATTATTATCTTTTATAGAGTTCGTATTTTTTCATAAATTTACCGATTAAGAATATTAATAATAGTTCAGTTATATTAAAATAAAGTTAAAAATACTTTAAGTAAAAATTTTATAAAGTTTGAAGTAATTAACTCAAATTGTATTTCTAAACTTTTATAAATATTGTGCATACTCCAAAATAAAACATTGTGTTTTAAAACAAAATGTTTTATAATAAACAAATAACCCAATTATCAACAATTTGATATAGTTTAGAGGAGGATGAATATGGAAATTTTATTTGTGTTGTATATGGTTTTAGGTTATTGGGCAGCAGGGAAGGTAGTATACAGAAACTATATTATGTTTGGTAGTATGAGTAGTATTATTGCTAAAAAACTTGCAGTAGGAGTTCTTTTTGGGTGGATTTTGATTCCGATTGCAGTATTGATGTTATTATTTGGAAGATAGAAATATAAAATAAGGGGGAGGTAATAACATGGGATTAGGTGATAAAGTCGTGAATAAGGTACTTGGTACAAATATAAAATCAATAGCTGTTTCACCAGAAATATTAGCAGATATGATTGAAAAAACATTTATTGTACCAGCACAGTCCAGACAGGAGTTAGACCAATTAGAAAAAACGATAAGTGGAAGTTGGTTCATGTATACAATGCAGTATTCCAATGATGAAAGATTCTTGCTTTATGTAAGTCATTTTCAACGAGGTTTAGTGACACATAGAACCGTATGGATTAAAAATATTGAAACAGAAGAAATATTTGAGTGGAGAGGTTATACATTAGCTCCTATTAAAAAGGTTGTTGCTCAGAAAATAATTAGGAAAAGAATGGAAGGATTTGAGCAACAGAAAAAGGAGAATACTGTGATTGTAGAATCAAAAGAGGAAAAAGTAGAAGAAAGAGAAACGCAAAAGGTTACATTGATTCGATGTCCATATTGTGCAGAACTAATTAAGTCAAATGATAAGGTATGTCCGATTTGTTCATCACAATTATTGCAGTAGCAAGATTGTAGAAATAAGAAGGAGAAAAATGATATGAAGTTATGTCCCAAATGTGGAAAAGAGATACAAGAACAAGCAATATTTTGTAAACATTGTCATACAAGATTAGATGAATATAAACAAAGATGTGAAGAACTTCAATATTTTGTAAATGCTATTGAAAAGTTAGAAAAAACACCAAGAGAAGATTATGAAAAAGAGATAGATAGAATAAAAGAATGTTTAGAAGTTTTGAAATCAGAAATAGATGTTTCTTTTGCTCAAAAAAAATTGGAGAGAGCAAAAGAAATTCAAAAGGAATGGCAGCTTGAAAAAATATATCAAATAATATTGCCTCAGGTAGAAACTAATGATATGGAAAAATTATATGATTTATATCAGAAGTTTTCTGAATTAGGGAAATATAAAGATGCAGAGAAATATAAAAAAATATGTGGGGATAAAATTGCAAAGTACGAAGCTGAGGAAAAGATAAAGTATCAAGAAAAAGAGTATCAGAAAGCTCTTGCTAGGATGCAAGAAGATACATCAGAATCTTATATTGATGCAATGGCTATTTTTTCTACGATTATTGATTATAAAGATAGTGAAGATAAGCAGGAAGTTTGTCGTATAAAGTTATCTGAATTTAGGTTAGAAGAAGAAAAGGTTAAACAAGAACTAGACAAGATGGAGGAAGTAAAAAAGGAAGAATTACTAAGGAAACAAAAACAAAGAACGAAGAAAATCGTAGGAATTAGTATAGTGATTGTTGGAGCATTTCTATTGTTGGGTATTATTTATTGGATGATACAAAGAAACAAGTATTCTGAAGCTATGTCACAGAAAAATGCTGGTGAATATGAACAGGCGAAAGAGTTATTTGAAGAATTGGGAGAATATAAGGATAGTAAACAACTTATTGATATTTGTGAAAAAGAATTAAAGTATGAACAAGCAATGTTACATAAGAAAAACGGAAACTATGTAAATGCAATAGCAGTGTTTGAAGAAATAATGGAGTATTCTGATTGTATTGAACAAATAGAGGAATGCCAATATTTATTAGGGTTAATGTATCAAACAAATGGAGAATATGAGAAAGCAATCGAGATATTTACAATGTTGGGAAAAGAAGAAGATATTTTTGCGTGTATATATGATATTGCAATGGAATATAGTGAATTAGGAAATTATATAGCTGCTTTGGAAGAATTAGAAAAAATAAAGGATTATGCTGATAGCACAAGTAAAATAGAGGAAGTTAAACAAAGGATGTATGAAGAAGCAGAAAAGTGTTTATATACTAAAAAATATGAAGTAGCTATAGAGTGGTATAGTATTTTGGGAAAATATCAGGATTCTATAGAGAAAATAAAACAATGTGAATATGAAATAGCAAAGGAGTATTTAGAAACAGAAAATTATAAGGAAGCATTAGAAAGATTTCAGAATATAGAGGAGTATTCAGATAGTAAGGATAAAATAAAGAAGTGTAAGTATGAAATAGCTTGTGATTATATGGAAAATAGTAATTATGAAAAAGCGATATCTATATTTGAAGAAATAAAAGAATATACAAATACAGCTACCTTATTACAACAGTGTAAGTATGAAATGGCTATATTATATAAAAATAGTGGAAATTATAGTGAAGCAATCAAAATTTTTAGTAGTCTTGGAACATATTCGGATTCTATAGAACAGATAGAAGAATGTAATTGGGCTACTATGAAGGAAGGAGATATTATTTATTTTGGAAAATATGAGCAGGATAATAATTCTTATACAAAAAATGAGGAAATTGAGTGGATTGTATTAGAAGTAAATAATGGACAGGCGTTACTTTTAAGTAGGTATGTATTAGATTGTAATGAGTATGGAAGTATTTATAGTGGAAAGACATGGGAAAGTTGTGCTATCAGAGAATGGTTAAATCAAGATTTTTATGTTAATGCATTTAATACAGAAGAAAAAAGTCGTATTGTTACGAGTACTATAACAACTATTTGGGGAGATTTTTGGGAAGACTTTGAAGAAAATACAAAAGATAAGATATTTTTGCTAAGTGGAGAAGAAGTACAATGGTATTGTAGTATATATGAA
>CALASV010000396.1 GCA_937888895.1 uncultured Clostridia bacterium
CTTGGCTCATCAAGTCTTTTCCTGTTTTTTGATAATTCACTCCATATGATTGTGAACTACCTCTCGTATCCGAAGTCGTATATAAATCAATCGTTTCTTTTCCTAATATTTCTGTTAATTCTTTGATGGTGGTTCGTTCTTTTCCACCTAAAAACAAAACAGTATCACAGTTTCCTTCAATTCCGTCTGCGTGGTCTTTATAAATCGCTTTTAATTGTGATTTTGATTGTAAAATAATCGAAGCTGAAAGTCCTCGGCTACGCATCGTAGCAATCAACTTTTCAAACTTCGGTATTTTTCCAATATTTGCGAACTCATCTAACAAACAACGAACAGGAATCGGTAATTTGCCACCATATACATCATCTGCTTTATCACAAAGTAGATTAAAAAGCTGGGTATACATAATCGATACAATAAAATTAAAGGTATCATCGGTATCAGAAATAATAACAAATAACGCACTTTTTTCCTCGCCCAACTTGTCTAATTCCAATTCATCATAGCTTGTCAAATCACGAAGCCCTTTGATATCAAATGGTGCTAATCTTGCACCACAACTAATTAAAATACTTTTGGCTGTTTTTCCAGCAGCTAACTTGTATTTCTTATACTGTCTTACAGCGAAATGGTCAGGGTTTTTTGCTTCCAATTCTTCAAACATTAAGTCTACAGGATTCTTAAATTCTTCATCGTCTTCTCTGACTTCACTCGCATTTATCATATCTAACAAGGTCGTAAAATTCTGTTCTTCTTCCACACATTCATACCAAATGTAACCAATCAAAGCAGTATAATACAATTTTTCTGCATTTACCCAAAAATCTTCTCCTGATTGTTGTCCTTCTCCTTTGGTATTAGCAATAATGGTATTCACTAATTTCAAAATATCTTCTTCTTTGCGAATATAAGCAAACGGATTATAGTGCATTGACTTTTTGAAATTAATCGTATTGAGTATTTTTACTTTATACCCATTCTTCACCAACATCGTACCACATTCAATCAAAATCGTACCTTTCGGGTCCGTAATGACATAAGAACTATGCATTTGCATCAAATTTGGCTTCACAAAAAAACGAGTTTTTCCTGAACCAGAGCCTCCAATGACCAAAATATTTTTATTTCTTGCAAATTTAGGATGTATTAAATACGCTTGTATCGTCAAATACTCCGTTGCTGTCAAAATAATATTTTGTTCAAATACGCTGTCCGTATAAGGCTTCATATCCTGTGCTGTTCCCCATCTTGCAGAACCATACTCTCTGCCAGGACGAAATTTCTTTGCGTGGTTGATTTTATAAATCACGACAAGTTTCAGCGTAATACCACCAACTACACCAACCAAAACATCCTCTAATGTAATACTTGGCAACGGAAACACAAAGGCTTGTTCTATCTGATTTATCATTTCCAACACTTTTTGCAATACCACTTCTTGTTGGCTCTGATGATACAACCATGCCAATTTGTTACACACATACGAAAATGCCATATACGGAAGATTACGAAATACTACTTGTTTCCAGTTGATTTCTTGTTGCTTCGCCTTTAGTTGCTCCCAAACAGAACGGATATCTCGTTTTATTTTTTCTAGCAAATTGCTCATAAAGATAGTTCTCTATCCCTTTTCTGCTCTTTCACTCGTTCTCTCTCTTTTTTCTGCGAAAGAACTTCTCGGAATTGCTTTAATTTTTCTTTTACGGATACTCTCGTTCTGCTTTTCTTCTTTTCATTGGCATGAACAAACTCTTTAAATGCTTGGGTTAAAACATCAGCATCACGCCCCTTAAAAAAGACTAAATATCTTGGTGGCTGTGTTGTTTTGTCCTTTTTCACAGCAAAATCCACACGATATTTCTTCGCTACACGCTCAAAGGAACGAATATTATTCTCTGTAATCTCAATGTTAGACACACCTACATTTTGACCTACTAACTCTTGTACGGTCATTTTCCCTTGCTTTTGCTGATGTCCCTTCTGCTTTTGATTTTCCAAGTAGAACAATATCATTTTCTCTAATACATCCGTTGTTAATTTGCTTGTCTTTACTACAAAAGCAATCGTTTTTTGTGTGGTTTCCTCTTGCACTCGTTACCTCCTTGTCGATTTTATGCTGTTTTATGGTGGAACAAATAGCCTATACAATAAATAATTCTTCATCATTTCCCTCACTTCTGGACATAATGTCCAAAGGTTTTCTTTTTCTACTACTTGTTTTCAATATATTTCTATTAAACTATCAAATATAAATATATAAATTTTTTATAATAACAAAAATTGTTCCATAAGGTTACTCCGTATCTTTTAATAAAATACAAAACTTCTCCTTAGTCTATCGTCTTACACTACTTCATAGCAGCACAAAGAAATCTTCTATGCTCTATACACTGTAAAAATATTCCTTACATACAAAACCCTTATGTTGTAATAGCACTAGCACCCTGTTCTTTCCATCTACCACCATACATATCATACTGCACTGCTTGTTGGTAATAATGTTGCATCGTACTTGATGCATTAAATAATGCTGTTATCATGTAAGATTTGATATTTCCAATCTTAGTTATGGTATTTTGCATACAGGTCACTACATACTGAAGATGATTACTGTTAAGTTTTAAGAATTTTGATTTTACCAATTCATACGGATAGTCCTGTCTTCCAATGCGTACCGTTTTCCGTTTGACACAAACTACTTCACAAATGACATCAAACAATTCGGCATACAATTCTTTATCCTTCCAAATACCTTGTTCTACTAAATACTCATGGTCAATATTTTGTTTAATCAAATTTATGTAATCTGACACATACTCTGTTCCATCTATCTCCTCCATCTTCTCCTCTATCACATCTTCTTTCTTTTCTCCTGTTCTAGAGGTAGAGGGATAGATAAGATTAGAATCCGTGTAACTATTCTCAGTATAATTAATATCAATATAATTTCCGTCTAATTCTTGCACTTCCTGAAGTTCATTTTTTGTACTTCTAGGAGTTTCTTTTTTATACTTCTGTACGTCTATGATAGTATTTTCTTGAAGTTCAAAATTTGAACTTCTGGAAGTAGATGCTTCTGGACCACTAGACTTCTGGAAGTCTAAAAATTGAACTTCTGTGGATTTATCAGGGTTTTCGCTAGGTTCTTCTTCTTTTTCTTCTTTAATTGGTTCTTGTGGTGACGCTACTATCACAAAGTTTTTCACATAAATAATATCCGGCTTTCCTAATCCCTGTCGTTTTTTCTCAATCAACCCAATGCCTTTTTTACTATCTAACTCAGCCAAAATTTTAATACAAGTACCTCTCGAACATCCTAAATCTTCCATAATGTTTTCTACGGTATAATAAATATAAGCTCGATTATATTTGTCAAACCATCCATTTTTCATTGACAACGCCATTCTATCCAACATCAGACCATAGAGGAGCTTCGCATCACTCGATAATCCTTTAAATCTTTTATCTTTAATCAGTAATCTTGGAACTCGGTAAAACGAATACTGTTCCGCTTCTAATCCATAATAATAATCAAATGTTACATTTTCACCATGACCCATAATGCTACACTCCTTCCTATGCTCTGCTTTTCCATTCTTCTAGTAACTGATAAATCACTTCTTCTATCTCCTGACGATTATAATGCGAAGGAAAATATTGATTTAACTTTTCTACTGGAATTGTTACTTTTCTTTCTTTTCCTTTTTGCTCTGATAAAATCAACTTTACCATTGGTAACGTCAATTCATCCTGTTTTCCATATTCTTTCAACTTTCCAGACTGTGTAGTGGATATTGTCACCATCTGTTCCTGTAATATTAATAACACCCACTGTTGCTGTTCTTCTGTTAAAAAAGAAATATCTACTCCTTGTACAAAACCTAACTTCTTTTTATCTACCAACTCTAATAATTCAGGACATAACCTAGCTAACCAAAGATAGCGTTGTACCGTCTTGCCACTTTCTCCAGCCACTTCTCCTAATTCTTCTAACGTATGTCCACCTGCTTTACTGCCTTGATGTTTCTTTGCTCTATATTTCATCTGATACGCTTTTGCTTTTTCGCTTGGTAACAGTTCTTCTCGTTGTAAATTAGAATCTACCATAAGAATCGTTGCTTCCTCATCCGAATACTCTCGAATGAGAACAGGCAATTCTGTCTTCCCTGCCTGTTTGGAAGCATACGTTCTCCGATGTCCTGCAATTAACTCATATCCACCTTCTGCTCTTGTTCTTACAATCGCTGGAACTAACACTCCATATGTCTGAATGCTTTCGATTAACTCTTGCATTGCTTCATCTTCTACTACTCGAAACGGATGATTTGGAAAAGAATATAATTCACTCAATGCCACCATCTTTATCTGTTCTGTAGCACTGTCCTGACCTTCTCCACTACCAAATAAATCTTCATAACTATCTAACTTGATTTTCCCTGCACTTCGTTTTCCAATCTTACTACTCATTTGCAACTACCTCCTTTGCTAAAGAAAGATAAGCAGTCGCAACCTTTCCTTTTGGCTCGTGCGTAAAAATACTAATACCTTCTGCTGAAATCTCCGCAGCTCTTACGGACATA
>CALASV010000397.1 GCA_937888895.1 uncultured Clostridia bacterium
CTTAACTTTATATTAGATGGGATACCGATTTTTCTCCGCACCATCTAATTTTTAGCTTCTTTCTGTTAATTCATCCAAAAAGCCTTCATTATTTTGTTAAAATCATTAAGCTACATTATATCATATCTTTTATCATAAGCCAAACTAAAATTTTAAAAAAATTAGACTGTCATAAAATAGCCACAAGTCTTTTAGCTACTCTACAACAGCCACTATGAAAAAACTTCTTTAACAACAACAATGACAAAAACATTGTAATAACAAATAGTCCATACAACAATTTCCTAAACTTGTACTTGGTCGTCCATACATTGTACCACGCTCGGTATACCAAGTTTCTCCTGATTGTAAACGCTGTAATAATGCTTGATATTGATAGTTACTTGGTTCTAATTGAACAGCTTTCTGTGCGTGTTCCCTAGCTGTAATATTATTTCCTGTTCCTTGATTTGCCATTGCACTATAATAATACCATTTTGCATTTCTTTCTGAAGATGTCATACTTTCTAATACATTTAATGCTTCTTTATAATATCCATTTCGAATATAATTTCCAGCTGCTTGCATTCTAGTCGATTCTTGGTTCTGCTGTCTTGTTTCTGTATAACTTCCAAATCCACCAAATCCACCAAAAGGACCTTGCTGATAAGTACCTTGTCCATACGTATTGCTAGAAGAACCTCGTTCTCTCTCATTAACTATCTGCTGATATGCCCCTTGTATTTCCTTAAACTTCGCCTCTGCTTGATCCTTATTTGGATTATTGACATTGGCATCTGGATGATAAATTCTACTTAATTTTCGATATGCTTTTTTAATTTCATCCATGTCAGCACTCTCTGACACCCCTAGTATTTGATAAGGATTTCTCATTCTTTCCCTGCTTCCTTTTCTCTTTTTGATTTTATCAATTCAAATCTTCCCCAAATTCCTGCGTATAAAATATTTCTTAAAATTTCTACATTATCCACTAATGGCAACCTCTCAAATGCTTCTGCCGAGCGAACTGCCATCATTTTTAAACTATGTTCTGCTAATTCTTCATTTTTTTGATTACCACGACATAATAAAAATGGATTATAGTTTCCTTTTTTCTGGTCTTTTTCCATATCATCATAAGCATCCATCAAATAAATAAACTTTCCAAGATAAAACCCTAATTCATACAAATCTTTCTGCCACTCATCTTCTTTCCAACAGAACAATACCCCCAACATTTCTCCTGTCAAACCTGCTGCCACATCTAAATTTGCCTCTTTCTTCTGTTCGCAAAGTCGCAATTTTTCAATATAATCTTCTACTGCCTTTGTTTGTCTTGGATATTCTTGCCCTGTAAGCAATCTTGTATGCTTTATCGACATCGCAGCAGCCATCGACACTACATTTCTTTCATCTCGCCAATCATCAAGCAAATTGTCATAACAAAGCAATAAATTCATCTTTGCAGCGTAACAAGATGCCTCACTCCGAATAAACTCATGCTTTCTAATTGGATGCAAGGCACAACGACTTGTTCCTTCTTCTTTCTTACAATCATATAAATCATCTAATAACATCGAAAGAAAAGTCATATCATAGGAAAGTGTCATTCTAGCCCTTTGACCACCTATTTCTTTCAATTCATGACATAGACCACAATAATATGCACGATATCTATTCCACTCTTTTATTTTCAACTCGTCTTTATTTACTGTTATATAACCAAACATTCACAGTCCTTTCTTAATTAAAAACTTTTCACCACACTAAAAATATCTATTTTCTTAGTATTGAACTTATTCTTAACTATTATCGACTATTTTTTATAAATTCTGTACCACAACGCTGACAACGAATAGCAACTTTCCCTTTTCCCTTTGGAATACGAATTTTCTGCTTACATTGTGGACATTTATAAATATGGTGTGTCTTGCTCTGTTTGATATAAGACTTTTGACGCTTGAAAAAATCTCTCACTATATTTACATATCGATAGTATACACAATTTTCTTGATATCTTTTCTGCACATTTCTTGAAAACATACGAAAATAACACCAAACTAATAAAGCAAGTGATACAAAGTATAACACATTAATATCAAATAGCATAGAACAAAGAAGTAAAATAATAGAAGTCCAAGACATAAACTTGCCAAGCCCGTCCATTCCATACCTTCCATACATAAATCGTTGTAGTCTTTCTTTGAATTTCATTTCTCTCTTTCCTTTCCTTATTACAATTATGATTAAGAGTAAAATTCTCCTCTTAACTAGCTATTATAATATATGTTTTTCCTATGATTTTCAATGAAAGAACATTAAAATTCATTAAAATTTCAAAAAAAATCTATAATATTTTTTGGCTTTTTGTTAAAAAATTGTCTTGTTTTATTTTTGAACAAAGTGCGTCCTAACAAATATAAAATAAAACAAGACTTTTATTTAAGTTTGAATAACTCTGTAATGATTTTACCCACTAATAATTTTTACATTTTTTTTATAAAATGCCAATCCATATTTTTTAATATTTATAATATTAAAACCCCGTTCCATTAAATCACTATCATATTTTTGTCTATTTATTTGGTTAATTGCTTCTTTTGCAGATTTTTCTAATGAATTAATAGAATCACATACCTTAAATTCTAATATGATTGCATTTCTATCTCTAGTTTTAGGCTCCATTATCAAATCATATCTACCATAACCACTTTCTCTATTTGATTTAATGTAATACAAATTATTTAAATTAGAAACTAACCCTAAAATAAAAACATGATAAAATTTCTCTGATTCTGTAAAATCCATATCTAAATAACTTGGTAAATTTAATAATAAATTTGATAAACATATATTCATTAACTCTACATTACCATCCACTAATGCATCTATAAATGTAGTATATAATTCTAACGAATCCCCTTTAAACCAATCTTGTATCAATGTTTTAAACTGATTTAATGATTCTATATTTGTAATAGCTATCTCATATAGGGAATCTTCTAAACTTAATACTTTAATAACTTTCAAGTATCCACTTAATACGAATAAACTATAAATAGAAATTTCAGAATTTGTTAAATCAGTATAGACAATATTTAAATCTAATTTTGTTTTTACTACATCACCATTTAATAATTTTTCAAAATTAAACTTTAATTTATTAGAACTATATTTTAATAAATTACTGATTAAAACATTTCCACTTGTATTTATCCAATAATTACCAATTTCGCCCTTATTTAAAAATTTTAATATAGACCATGGATTATAAATATCTACATTACCAAATTTAAATCCATTATAATAAGAAATAACTTCTTGTTTCTTATTATATAAATTATATTCCTGTAATAAACTATTTACTTCCATGTCTGTAAAACCAAAACTTGTAGCATATTTCTTATCCAAAATATTATTTACTTCTATATTATTTAAGCCAGAAAATATGCTTTCTTTCGATACTAATGTAATACCAGTCAATAAACCTCTTTCTAAATATTTATTTGATTTTAAGGTTTTAGTTAAAATATTTCTTAAAAATCCAACAAGCTTTTCCCAATATCCACACTCATAAGCTTTTTGCATAGGATAGTCATACTCATCAATCAATACAATAACTCTTTTATTATAATATCTATATAATACTAGCATTAAAATACTTATTGCATCACTTGCTAATGTATCATCCATATAACCATATATCGGTTTAATAAGTTCCAACTCATTTTCATCTAATACATTATTTATTTCTTTTTTGAAATTTAAATATAATTTTTTAATTACTCCACATATATTTTCTCTAGCTGTATTATAGTTATCAGATTCTGTTCCATTTAATGATAATCTTATCACTGGATAAGTACCTTGTAAATTTATAATTTTTTCATCGAAATATACTTTTAAATTTTTAAATATATTTTTATTATTTTTATATTCAATGGAAAAAAAGGTCTCTATCATACTTAATGTTAACGTTTTTCCAAATCTTCTTGGTCTAGTAATTAAAGTTACTTTATCTGCATTATTCCACCATTCTGATATAAAATCAGTTTTATCTACATATAAATAATTACTCTCTATAATATCTTTAAAATCCTCGTTACCAATGCTAATTTGTCTTTTCATATAATCACATTCCTCTTTCTCATATATAAAATCATCCTTTTTTCTGTATTTTTATTATGTAATATCATTATACTCCTGTCAAGCATTTTGATATTTACAAATATTCTCTTTTGTTGAAAAATCAACAGAATTTTTATATATTTTATGTTATACTTGCTAACAGAAAAGAAAAATGATTCCATTTTATAAAAAATTTAAACAGATAGGAGTTGCAACTATGATTAGAAAAATTATTAAAATCAATGAAGAAAAATGTAATGGCTGTGGTGCTTGTGCTACTGCCTGTCATGAAGGTGCAATTGAAATGGTAAACGGCAAAGCAAAACTAACAAGAGAAGATTATTGTGATGGATTAGAAGATTGCTTACCAGCCTGTCCTACCAATGCTATTTCCTTTGAAGAACGAGAAGCACCTGCATATAACGAAGAAGCTGTTTTAATCGCAAAACAGAAAAAAGAAGCAACCACCTTACCTTGTGGTTGCCCTAGTACAAAAGAAAAAATGTTACATCACGAAGAATGTACTTGCTCTACAACAAATGTTATGCAAAATATAAGCCAACTCAAACAATGGCCAGTTCAAATTAAATTAGTATCTCCAAATGCTTCTTATTTCCACAATGCTAACTTGTTAATCGCAGCTGACTGTACTGCTTACGCTTACGGAAACTTCCATAACGAATTTATTCGTGACCGTGTAACATTAATTGGCTGTCCAAAGTTAGACAATGTAGACTATGCTGAAAAATTAACACAAATTATTGCTAACAATGATAAACCAATATTAGTAGAAGAAGTCCTTAAAGCAAGCTTTCCCTCTTGGTTTT
>CALASV010000398.1 GCA_937888895.1 uncultured Clostridia bacterium
GACATTTCGATGTCCTAACGCCTGTTCTACTTTATGGAATAAATCAATTCCTGGTCCCATCTCCCAATGTCCATTGACTGCTGTTGTTTCTCCATAAGGAATCGAATAATACTCATCAAAGCCACGAAAATGGTCTACCCGAACGACATCATATAATTGAAAACAATAATTCAAACGAGAAATCCACCATTGATAACCTGTAGCCTTGTGGTAATCCCAACGATATAATGGATTGCCCCATAACTGACCAGTTGCTGAAAATCCATCGGGTGGACATCCTGCTACTGCTGTTGGAATATTTTCCTCATTTAATTGGAATAACTCAGGATTTGCCCATGCATCTGCACTATCCATTGCTACATAAATTGGAATATCCCCAATAATTTGAATCCCTTTTTCATTTGCATACGCCTTTAGCTTTCTCCACTGCTGAAAGAACAAAAACTGCATATAATACTGAAATTCAATATCAAAGTAAAGTTCCGTATGATAGTATTCGATAGCATTTTGCCATCTCAAACGAATGTCCTCTGCCCATTCCATCCAAGGTTTTCCACCAAAACGATCCTTTACTGCCATAAATAAAGCATAATCGGACAACCACCAACGATTTGTTTCTAAAAATTCACGATACTGTAAATTTTCACTAATATGGCTTCTCTCATACGCTTTTCGAAGTAGTACATATCTTGCTTCATATAGCTTTTTATAATCAATGCTACCATTATCTGTCCCAAAATCTGCACTATCACATTCTTCTTTTGTCAATACCCCTTCTTCTATCAATTTTTCCAAACTAATAAAGTAAGGATTTCCTGCAAAAGTAGAAAAAGATTGATAGGGAGAATCGCCATATCCCGTTGGACCTATCGGTAATATTTGCCAATATGTCTGTCCTGCTTCTTTTAACCAATCTACGAAATCATAAGCACTTTTCGAAAAACAACCAATTCCGTATTTTGATGGCAAACTACTAATCGATAATAAAATTCCTGCTGCTCTATTCATGTCTCTCACCTCCTTTTACTTTATGCAATCGTTTGCATAAATAATATACTCCTATTGCATAAATTTTGCAATAGTTTTTTTTCATTTTTTTTTAATTTTTTATATTTTTCACAGGTTTCCTTACCATTTTTTGTGCATATTGCACAATTCTTCTTGCAACTATTTGCATAACCTATTATTTTTTATGCAACTTTTTTCATACTTTTTCACTTTATTGCATTGACTTTTTCTTTATTTTCTTCTACAATAAAAGTAATTTTTTTAGAAAGGGGCTTTACTATGGCCATTACAATTAAAGATGTCGCTGCTTTAGCTGGTGTGTCTCCATCTACTGTTTCTAGAACTTGTAAAAATAATCCTGCGATTAGCGAGGAAACAAAAGAAAAAGTTCGTATTGCTATGGCAACACTTGGATATGAACCCAATTTTCAAGCTAGCAACTTGGCTTCCCAAAACTCTCGCACGATTGGTATTGTTCTTCCTGTTTCCGAACGATTTATTTATGTAAATTCTTTCTTTTTGGAAATGATTCACGGAATTAACCGTTATTGCAATATGCATCAATACACAACAACTCTCATTACAGGACAAACAGATGAAGAAGCACTACAAGTCATTCGCTCTATGATACGAACTGGAAAAGCTGATAGTTTTATTCTTCTCTATTCCAAACAAAAAGATGCCATTTCAGATTATTTGTATAATGAAGGAATTTTATTTGCTCTTATTGGAAAAGCATATCAATATGCAAACCAAACGATATACATAGATACTGACAATATTTTAGCTGGACAAGATGCCACCGAATATCTATATCATCTTGGACATCGCCGTATTGGTTATATCGGTTATGAAAAAACATTACTCTTTTCTTCCGACCGTAAATATGGATATCAATTAACACATTTTAAATATGATTTGCCAATCAATCCCTATTATTGTATTGAAGTTACAGACTCTTTTAAAAAAATACCACAAGAACTGTTTGACTTATTAAAACATCCTGAACACCCAACAGCTTTTGTTGTAACTGATGACTTTTTAGGAGTTTCACTAGAACAAGCTTGTAGAGATTGTGGACTTTCTGTTCCAAACGATATTTCCATTATTTCCTTTAATAATTCCTTATTTGCACAACTCGCCACACCACCACTTACTTCTATTGACATTAACTCTGTACAATTAGGAATGGAAGCTGCGATGCAAATTATGAAGCACATGGAAAATCCAAACTTAGCCTCTACAAAAATTATTGTTCCACATACGATTATAGAACGGGAAAGTTGCTGGTTACTGGAACGAAGTGAACAGTAATTAGTTGCCAAAAGATAGAACTATATCACTAATACAACTACATAATAAAGTCCATTTCTCCATATTGAGTGTTTGATATAATCTAAAACCGTAGAGAAATGGACTTCTTACTTTTTCCAAGCAACAAAACAGATTATGAATATGTAATAAAGCAAACCGTAGCTATTTTACTTGTTTTTTTAAGAAAATATGACAATTTTTTTGACTTTTAAAATTAACTATTATATAATAATAATAATGACAAGAAAGGAGAATGTTACTGGTAATTTTCAGTAACAAAGTGTGTGAATGGATACATACATGACACCAGAAAGAAAAGAATATATAAAAAAACTAGAATCTCAAATTGAAGCCATTAATCGTATTTTAAAAATGGACTTTAATACTGTAATTAATGATAATATCAAAAATCAGTTGAAAAAATTAAAACAAGAAGCAATCATCGCATTAAGAAAACTAAAAAACGATGAATTTGAAATTGCTATTGTTGGAGTAGAGTCTGCTGGTAAAAGTACGTTTGTAAATGCTCTTATCGAAAGTGATATTTTACCTTATGCAGACGCACGTTGTACTTATACTTCTACACGAATTGAATATCCAAAAAATAGTCAACATGATAATGCTGTTATTTCTTTTTATACAACCCAAGTATTTAATAACGATTTTAAAGATAAATTAAAAACACTTGGTATTCCACATTATGAGAAATACTCTTTTGATACATTAAATCCAAATACTTATACTTCCCTTTATTCTTCGAATGTTTCTAGCGAAAAGAAACAATTGTATGGAGAATCCATTCATAAAGATATTCTCACAATTATCAATCATGTAGATGAAATTACAAATTTATTAGATAAGCCAAATCTAAGCTTTAATAGTAATCAGATTCATTCTGGAGAAATGACGGAATACATTACAGACTCTGTGAAAGCACTTGCTGTTAGTGGTGTTGTCATCAATTCTCAAGAATTATCTACGATGAAAAATGCTATCATCTATGATGTACCAGGTTTTAATGCTCCTACTGCACTACATAAAGCACAAACATTGAAACGTATGGAAGAAGCAGATGCGATTATTGTAATAGCAAAGGGTGATGAACCAAGTCTTACTGATGAACCATTAAAAATTTTATATGAATCAGATAGTGATGGAAACTTATTGAAAGACAAATTATTCGTTTTTGCAAATAAAACCGAACGAAGCACTACAATATCGAAAAATATTCAAATTACAAAAAAGGAATGGATAAGCAAAGGATTTATTGATGAATGGAAAGCAGAAAACCGAATTTTCTTTGGTTGTGCACTTGCTCATCTGCAAAGTTTAAATCTTTGTTTAGATAAAGATGGTTCTAGCAGAGCACTGCGAGAATTTGAAGAAAAGAAAAGCCAAATGCCTCATGGCGATGGTATTCAAATGATTCGAGCAGAACTTGAAAAATACAATCATACCGAACGCTTTAAAGTATTAAAATCTAGAATTGACCGTATCAAAGCAAATATCAAAAAAACATTAAATGAAATTCCTTTAGATTTTGATAGCATTGCCAATCGAAGCTATGGATTTGAGCATATTGCTATTGCAACTGCTTTTTGTTGTAAAACACCTAGCGTTGTAGAAGCTAGTCTTTTAGAATTAAGAGACCATATCCGTAATTATATGCCAAAGGAAAAGCCTCTTTCTAAAAAAATCACAAAATATATTATGGAAAATATTACAAAAGAAAAGTATGCCATTTCTGATGAAATTATTGATAAAGCAAAGAAACAAAGTCCATACACAGGTACATTCGAGGACACGGCACGTATTGAAGGAGATATTAGAAAATTAAAATTTAAAGAAATGTATGATGATTTTTCTGATAATGTTATTAACATTGCTGACAAACATCATGCTGACTATTCTGAAGAAATTCTTGATAGAATCCTTACAGCTATGGGGGTAAGTAATGACTCTCCTTACTTTAGTGAATTGCGTACTTTATTAGAAAAAGAACTTTCTGCGTTTCGATTTGAACTTTCTTCCTTAGGAAAACGTCCGGGCATTTATTATCAAAGTTTAATTGAACGTTTCTCTCGTGACATTTATGAAGTATTAATTACAAGCCAATATAATACGGAACGCTTACGAAAATTTTATGAAAGTATTGACAACTTCTTTAGTATGGCAATTTTTTATCAAAAAACAGATACGGTACAAGACTTATCTTATACAAAAATTGCACCACAGGACTCCCCTTTCTGTATGACATTATTATTTCATCATTACCTTAATATTACAGAAACAGTACGTACTCTTTCAGAAGATATTTTACGAATTACAGAATTGAAGGAACTTTCCGAAGAATTAAACCAGTTCATTGAACAGGCTTTTTCTGCAACTTGGGGCAACTCGCAAGAAATTATTGACATTATTACAAATGCTTTTTCTAAAATACAACCAGATGCCTCAACAGATTTTAGAAAAAATCTTCTAAGAAATGTATTGAACAAAGTGATTGAAAGCAACGATGAAATTGGTAGTCTTACGGATGAAGATTTCTTTAGTAGTTATTATGAGAAATATCACAGTTCTATCAAAGGTGGAAAACAATATTCTGTTGCAGATTTTTGTTGTGAATTTAATAAAGATATTGAAATATTACAAGATACTCTTTCAAATGCTTTTGTTCGTGCTATCAATATGGAAAAACCATTTGTTGCACGAGAAACGAAATCAATTGATGATATCCTCTTTTATATTAGGAGTGAAAAATTTACAGATTTCTTAACAAATAATATTTGGAAAATCAAATACCAAGAAACAACAAAACTAGATAAACAACACCGTGAACATGAACACAATGCCGCTATCATTGGTGAAATTAAAAATATTCTTGATACATTAACTAAGTAAATACGGCAGGAGGCTTAGCGATGAAATATATTGAACTAAGCGGTAGTAGTATAAAAGAAGATATTCAGGGAATTAAACGTGCGATTGATGAAAATTCCGATGTTATTTTTATATATTCTGGAACAGATACTCTTTATGACTATATTACTGCTCTCAACAATAAAGGCAAAGGACTTGATGCAGCATATCTTTATAAATTTAAGATTTGCTATGAAAATAAAAATTTAAAAATTTCCTATTCCAAAAAAAATGAATATCGCAAAGAAATTACTTCTATAAGTGGTCTTATCAATGAACTAGATGGTACAAGTAACTGCCGCATCATAATAGAAACAAATGACCGAGTACAATTAGCTTTTATTGTACAACAACTTATCTTTCTTGAGTACCCTTTAGATAAAATCGACATTCTTTTAAGAAAAGAAGAACGTGATGCTGATAAGACAAAACGATTTATGAAAAACGTAGATAAATTAATGATAGATTGTAACAACTCTATTCAACAATTAGTTCATCTTCGCAATCAAATAACAAAAGAAGAAGATAGTACAAAAACAGAACGCTTAAAAGATATTGAAGAGGCTCTAGCATCTTGCAAAATAATTAAGTCACAACTTGCAAAAGCGATGGCAGTGGAATTAAAATTTGCAGTTGCTGCATCAAAAAAAGCTGGAAAAAGTGTCATTGTGAATTGTTTCCTTGGAGAAGAAATTGCTCCTACAAGTACAGAATTAGCAACACCAAATAACTGTTTTTATAGAAGAAGTAAAGATGGAAAATATCATCTTCAACTTGAGGGAAGTAATAAAATTCAAAGATTTAATTCTCGAGATGAAATTTATGATGTTATCAATGAACATTTTAGAAATGCACAAAATGACAAAGAAGCTGGATTTGCTTTACCAAATATGCATATTGATTATGTTACAGAAGAAAATAATTTCTCTGCATATACCATTTTTGATACTGCAGGACCTGATGCTGCTGGTACAATTCATGCAAAATCAGCGAATGAAGCAATGGAAGAATGTGATGTAGCTGTATTTGCTATTGATTATTCGAAATATCTTACAACTTCAGAAGAAGACTATTTATATAAAGTAAAGTCTATGTTTAAAAATAAGTTTCATTCTCTTATTTTTGCCTTAAATAAAATTGATGTAAGATATACTGATGTAAAAAGTCCAAAATCTTTTATTATGTCGGTAGACTTTCTAAAAACACGATTAGCAAGCATTGATGAAGCTTATAAAGATTGCATTATCTTTCCTACTTGTGCATTAGAATACTTTAGTGCATTAGAAGCAGAACAGGCTAATATTATAGAATTACGTCCAGAAAATAATTTACCAATTGGAAAAATGAAAGATGTCAAATTTGCACATCGAAATGTTCCATCTCTTGCATGGTTACATACTCATTCTGAAAATTTAGAATACTACCACGATATGAAAACAATCTCTTATGATGTTTTCAAAAAAGATAGTGGAATGACAGCTCTTATGAATTATGTTTCTTATGTAGCACAAAGTAAAGCAAGAGACGAAATTGTAAATAGCGTTACCTCTGATATTGCCTCACAGAAAGCAAAGTTACAAAGTATTATCAACTTTATTTCTAATATAGAAACACTCATCAATGTAGAGGACGAAAAGATAACAAAAATTTCTGATATTATTACAAACTATACAGAAACCGTAGAATTTATCCTATGTTCTAATTTTAATGAAATGGATTTATCCATTTTAGAAGAAGACAGTTTACTCAAAGAATTTCATAGTGATTACAATAAATTGATAAAATATCAAGACGAATTATTACAAAATTCTTGTAAAAAAACTGTAATTGCTGATATGATGTACAATGAAATGGTAGAACAAATATGGAAAAATTTAGAATTATATACCGATGAAATCGATGGTTATCAAATAGATTCTCTCTTTACTACAGATGATTTTACTATTATATTAAAAAATGTATTGAAAATGAAAACAGATGAAGCTGCTAACAATACTTATAATCAACTTTCTCAAATAGGTTATGATATTAAACGAATCGTAAATCAACGTCAACAAATGATTGAAAAAGAAAGTGATAATTGTAGAAATAAATTATCGAAAGAAGATGTCCATATTCACTTTCCTACAATGTCAGACTTTGAGTTTGATACGATAATGAACTATCCTGAAGAAACGCTCATTGAAGTAAATATGGAAAACCTTAATTTATATCAAAATATAAATGATATTTTTACAATAAAATTCTTTAAAAATCTTCGTACATGGTTTTTAGAATTGTTTGGAATGGCAACCGAGAAAGATTATAAACGTAAAGTAAAAATAGACAAACAAACTCTGCAAATAGTATGTGATGAATATTTACAACCTCGATTTAAAAATATCATATATGAAAATAATGTTGCTGAAGAACTTTACAGTCAATTAAAAGCTTCTGTCATTGATAATTATACAAAAAATCTTGTGGAAGAATTACAACAAGGCTTTGACAATATCAATAATAGTTTTATCTCTTGTATTAAATACTTTAAGTCAGCGATTGATGATAGAGATAAATATAAAGCAAATATTGAACAATACTCCAAACGAAAAACAAGTATTGTTGAAATTGAAAGTTGTACTTCTGATTTTATGCATACATGGAAGACGATTGTTTATGATTATGATAAAAATTAGAAAACTATTGTTTAAAAAATTAGAAGGAGCTTTCGCTCCTTCTAATTTTTTTATTCTTCTCTTTGTTTATATGTAATTAATACTTTTTCTACACGATTCACATCCATTTCTAATACTTTTACTACATAGTCTTTATATGTAAATACATCATCTTTTTGTGGAACTTTACCTAATTGATTCATAATCCAACCGTTTACTACTGCTGAATTTTCTTCTTCTATTCCTTCCATTCCTAATGTTTCAAATAATTTTTCTAAATTAGCCGTTCCTGAAACCATATATTCTGTTTCTGATATTTTTTCAATTTCTGCACTTACTTCATCGTGTTCATCCCAAATTTCACCTACTAATTCTTCCAAAATATCTTCTAATGTAACAATACCAACTGTTCCACCAAATTCATCTAATACTACAGCAATATGTAATTTCTTTTGTTGAAGTTCCTTTAATAAATCGCTAATTTTTTTATTTTTAGGAACAAATAATACTGGTCGAATAATTTCTGAAATTTCTCTTGTATTATGATATACATAATTATGAAAATCTTTTTGATAAATAATACCAATAATATTATCAATTGTATCTTTGTATAAAGGAAGTCTAGAATATGCTGTTTTTGCGAACACTTCTGCAATTTCATCTTTACTTGCTTCCGTAGAAACTGCTGTAATATCAATTCGTGGTGTTAAAATATCAACTGCTTCTTCGTCTGTAAATTCAATTGCACTACGAATAATTCGACTTTCTTGCTCATCAATACCACCTTCTTGTTCTACTTCTTCTACAATAGATAATAATTCTTCTTCTGTCATTCCACCTTCATCAGAAGATTTAATAATGAACGATAATAATTTTTTCCATTGTCCAAATAAAAAATTAAATGGAGTTAAGATTACAATAAGCATTTTTAAAAATGGTGCAGAAAACATTGCAAATTTTTCAGGTAACTCTTTGGCAATACTCTTTGGAGTTACTTCTGCAAAAATTAAAACTACAATGGTTGTTACTGCTGTTGATACGCTAGGACCAACTTCATTACCAAGCATATCTACAAATAATACCGTTGCTAACGATGCACTTAAAATATTTACAATATTATTACCAATTAAAATCGTAGATAATAAACTATCATAGTTTTCTGATAATTTCATTACTAATTTTGCTTTTTTATTTCCCTTTTCTGCCATGTTTTTCAATCGGATTCGATTAAATGATGAAAATGCCGTTTCTGTCGCTGAAAAATAGGCAGACATTACAATACATAGAATAATTATTATTAGATTTCCCATATTTATTTTCCTCTTTCTTTTCGTTTTATGATTTTATTACTATGTTGTTCTAAATAAAAATTATATTGATTTTAAGTATAGTTATATTACAAATTTCTTAAATCCTATCGCTTTCCCTCCTTTGTAAAGGAAAAGAAAACAATAAAAGACCTAGCTATATGTAAAAAATACACATAACTAAGCCTTTGCATCTTATCTATGATTAAATTTTTCGCCGCCCCGTCGCTGTCTGCGTCTTCCACGATTGTTTTCCTTTCTTTGCCAAAAAAATACTGTTACTATTCACTCTGTCCCAGTAACAAAATACTACCTATCTTTTTACAAGTTAGATAATATCATAGTATTTTTAGAAAAACAAGTGCTTTTTCTGCTTTTTTGCCGTTTTTTAACTGAATATTTAAGCATCTACTGTTGTACTTTAAAATTATATTGCCAATTTCCCTTTATTTCTAAAGGTGCATCTGCTTTCTCTAATCCATACATAGATTCTACAACTATAGTATACTCTATATCTTCTAATAACGGTTCTACTTCAAAAACTATTTGTGTTTTTCCATCAACTATTGTTCCTTTTACTCCTTCTGCTGAATCATTTTCTACTACAATAACTTCTTTTCCTTCTTCATCTAAAATTTTATAGCTACCTAATTCCATTTCTTCCATATACTTCCAAGGAATTTGTTCTTTCTCTACAAATGTTACTTCTAAACATAATTGTGTACTACTATTCTCTATGGTTGCCTGTATTACATCCATCTTAATTTCTTCTGTTGCTTGTAAATATTCCGTTCCTACTACTGCACCATCCCACCTTGTAACATCTTTAAAAAATCCCTTTACTGTATTTCCTATCGCTGTATTTCCTGTTGTTAAAATACATACTCCTGCTACTGCTGCCGTTGCTAAAATTGTTTTAACAATATTCTTTTTGTTCATTTGACGTTCCTCTCTTTCTTTTTTTGCATTATCCATTCCCATCTTACATCTATTATGTAATGTAGTTGGTACTTTGATTTCATCGATTTTTTTTTCTAAACTTTCTTTCATGTTAATCCATCTCCTTTGCTTTCTCTCTCAATTTTTTTAATGCACGATATAATATTGTCTTCACTGTTCCTAATGGCAATTTCAATAATTCAGATATTTCTCTAAAAGAATACTGTTCATAATATTTTAAAACAATGACACTTTTTTCTTCTACCTCTAACACATTCATTAAATCCTCTACGGTAGCTCTTAAAATAATTTCCTTTTCTTGTGTTTCTGAAATTTGTTCCATATTTTCTAACCATTCGGATTGTAATGAAATTACAGTTCCATTTTGCCTTATATGGTCAATCGCACAATTCATCGTGATTTTTGTTATCCAAGTCTTAAAATACTCTACATTTTTTAAAGATTTTATATTTTTAAATGTACGATATGCTACTTCTTGCATTACATCTAACGCATCTTCTTCATTTTTTACATATAGAAAAGCAATTCGATATAACGAAGCCTCATGCATGAAAAAAAGTTCCTCTAGTGCCTGTGCATCACCCCTTTGTGCTTTTTTTAACAGTTGTTGCACTTTAAACTATCTCCTTTCTGTTTTGTTTTACATCTATTAGACGAGATTTTATTACATTTGGCTTTGGTTTTTTTGTAAAAAAAGAAAAGTCCTCTGAAATTTTTTTCAGAAGACTCCACTTTGACTACTATTTTTTTATTTCAATCCACAGCCAATAATTTAGTTTTATAGAGAATTATATAATTGTCCAAACGATTGTAACTTGACTTCATATCAAATAATTATTCTATAACGATACTTGCTACAAACTGATAATTTTTATCTCCACGTTCATACGTTGTACTTTTCAGCAATTCATAATCTGGTGTTACCGTTACTTCATAACTTCCATTTGGTGTATTTACTGTAATTGGAGAAAATACATCTAACATATCATTACTTATCAATACTTTCACTGGTCCATTCGCAGAATTTTCTTCTATTGTAATGGAATTGGTTGCTTTGTCGTAAGATGCAATAATCACACCTTCTGTTACATCATAAGAAGCACTTAACCAATAAAAACTTTCTACGTCACGCATATTTGCTCTATTTGTAAATTCCCAAACAATACGCTCTGGTAATGCTTCTCTTGTATACTCTCTTAAAAAATAAATGGCATTTGTATTTGCTGTTACCGTTTGCGTATCTCCTGTTTCTAACCAAGCGACAGGGTCTTTTAATACTTCTTGTTCTGACAATTTATTATCATAGAAGTTATGACCATATTGTGTATGTACAAATACATTATGTTCATATCCACCACCATACGTTTCTGCTAATTTATCTAACACAGCATCATACTCTGCTGTCACTGTATGTCTGTTATAAGCAGTATCTAACATTCCTACTTGAAGCTGAATTGGCATATTGTAAATATTTGCAAGATTGATACCATTTGGATGTCCTGCTGACATATTCGCAGCTGCAAAACGGTCGGTCATTTTTGGTGTAATCATATACACACCATCACCACCAGCCGAAAAACCAACTAAATATACTCGATTTGGGTCTACATTATAAAAAGCTATCATATTTTCAATCAATCTATCATATAATGGAAAAGATTCTGGATTAGCGTGAGTATCCCAAGTATCACGAACCCCTCTTGGATTGATATAAATACCATTTTTTACACTTTGCACATAATAAATAGACATGTGAGACCACTGTTGGTCGTTTATCGTTGGAGTATCACTACCACCACCACCATGCAATGCAATATAAAGAGGATATCCATTTTCATCAGGGTCGCCCTTAATTTGCATACCATATTTCATTGTTACTTCGCCATACTCCATCTCACGAGTTTCTACTTCACTCTTACGAGTTTCATCTGCTTGAATTTCGGCAATATATTCTTCCCAAAGTAAATCCCTGACTTCTTGAATTTCCTCATTATTTGTCAAAGGCTTGTCAGCACTTGAGATTACTTTTTCTTCACCTTCACCATTAGTTGTAGAATCTGTATTCGTGTTACCTACATGTTCTGTTTCATTGTTATTATTCACTGTCTCATTTGCACAACCAGAAAGTACAACTACTGATGCTAAAAATAATGAAAAAAATAGTTTTTTACACATATCCGTTCTCCTATCCTTTTTTCTTTTACCAAATTGTAACAATTCAGCCATACAGCTCGATTTGACTGTTACACTAAATTATATCATATCTTATTTTTTGTAGCAATAAGACAACAAATGACTTTTTTACAAAAATAAAAAAATTTGTGAAAATAAAAACAAAGAGGTTATTTGACAACCTCTTTGTAAAAAACTATTACTTATTTTTCATAATCCATATTTAACACACGAATCGTTCCATTTTTATTTAAATAACATAAAAGAGAAATTAAAATTGGTCCTCCAAATAATCCAATTCCTCCAAATAATTGTGCTCCAACAAACAAACTAATCATGGTTACTACAGGATGCAATCCTAGCTGGCCACTTACAATCTTTGGTTCTATAATATTTCGTATTATCGTAATAAAAAGATAAAGCAAAAATATAGCAATTCCCAATTTCGGTCTACCTGCTATCAATGCAATCAATGCCCAAGGTGCCATAATGCCACCTGTACCAAGTACTGGTAAAATATCAAAAATAGCAATACAAAATGCTATCAATACGGAGTGTTTAATTCCAATCAATGTTAACCCAATGGACAACTCTACAAAAGTAATCATCATAATGATAATATAAGAACGGAGACATACAAATAATGTACCAATCACATATTCTTTTACTTGTAAAAATATATTTCTACCTTTTGGACTTAATTGGTTTAAACAAAAATCTACAATTTTTCGATAATCAATCGCAATAAAGAAAGTAGAAATAACAGTCAACAATAATTTAATAAAAATTGCTGGTAATGAGGCTGCTACATTAGAAATTCCACCTATCAATTTTACAGATAAACTAGAAACTAAATTTCCTAAAGAATCCATAATTTGTGTATCCCATTCACTAATCAGTTCAAATAAAGATACATTTGCTTTTAAAACTACTTGTTCAATCGAATAAAGAAAATCTGATAACATTGGTTCAATTCGATTATTATACCATAATGGAATATTAGGAAAATTTTCTTGTACATAAGTAAATATACGAATGCTTGCTAATGCTAATATAGTTCCAACAATAATATAAAAAATAAGTGACGCTATGTATGCTAAACTTATATTCTCTGCAACGCTTATTACTTCATATATAATAGTATTTTCTTCAGGTTTTTGAAACAACACATTAAGTACATCAAATATAGGTGCAGCAGATGAATACTTAAAAATAAAAAACAATGATATGATTAATAAAACGATATGCCACTTTAAATCTTTAAAAA
>CALASV010000399.1 GCA_937888895.1 uncultured Clostridia bacterium
TCATATGTATGCACAGATTATTGATGATACTGTAGGTCACACATTAGTTGCAGCATCCACAGTAGAAAAAGATGTAAAAGCTGAACTTGAGCATACAAATGACGTTGCAGCAGCAGCTTACTTAGGAACTGTAATTGCCAAGAAAGCATTAGACAAGGGCATCAAGACTGTTGTATTTGACAGAGGCGGTTTTGTATACCAGGGTAAGATTAAGGCATTAGCAGAGGCAGCAAGAGAAGCTGGTCTCGAATTCTAAGTAAGGAGGAGAAACAATGAAACATTCTATCATTGACGCTAGCAAGTTAGAGTTAGAAGATAAAGTAGTTAATATTAAGCGTGTAACCAAGGTAGTTAAGGGTGGACGTAAGATGAGATTTGCAGCTTTAGTAGTAGTAGGTGACAAAAATGGTCATGTAGGTGCAGGTCTTGGAAAGGCTTACGAAGTTCCAGAAGCTATCCGTAAGGCAAAAGAAGACGCTATTAAGAAATTAATTGAATTACCTATCGATGAAAACGGCAGTGTTCCTCATGATTTCATCGGTAAGTTTGGTAGTGCAAATGTACTTTTAAAGAGAAGTCCAGAAGGTACTGGTATCATCGCTGGTGGTCCTGCTCGTATGGTTCTTGAGTTAGCTGGTTTTAAGAACATTCGTACAAAATCTCTTGGTTCTAACAACAAGCAGAACGTTGTTCTTGCAACTATCAACGGTTTAAGCCAGTTAAAGACTCCTGAAGAAGTAGCTAAACTTCGTGGCATTTCTGTAGAGCAGTTAGGCTAATTGAAAGGAGTAAGAAAATGGCAGATAATTTAAAAATTACTTTAGTTAAGTCTACTATTGGTGCAATTCCAAAACATAAAGCAACTGTAGCAGCATTAGGTCTTAAGAAAATCGGTCAGTCCGTAGAAAAGAAGAACAATGATGCTACAAAGGGAATGATTCAGCAAATTAGACATTTAGTAAAGGTTGAAGAATTTTAATACGAGGAGGTGTGCACGATGAATTTATCAGAATTAAGACCAGCAGATGGTTCTAAGCAGAGCCAGAACTTTAGAAGAGGCCGTGGTCATGGTTCAGGAAATGGCAAGACTGCAGGTAAAGGTCATAAGGGTCAGAAGGCTCGTTCTGGTGCTACCAGAATCGGTTTCGAAGGTGGTCAGATGCCTTTATATAGAAGACTTCCTAAGAGAGGCTTCCATAATATCAATAAAAAGATTATTGTAACAATTAATCTTGACACATTAAATAGATTTGAGGATGGTGCTGAAGTTACCGTTGAATCCCTTATGGAAATGGGAATTGTAAAGAACCCACGCGATGGCGTTAAGGTACTTGGAAACGGTGAGCTTACGAAGAAGCTTGATGTAAAGTTAAACGCGTTCAGTGCGAGTGCTGTTGAAAAAATTCAGGCTCTTGGTGGAAAAGCAGAGGTGATCTAATGTTCAAAACATTCAGAAATGCCCTCAAAATCAAAGAAATTAGAACAAAGCTATTATATACATTTGTGTGTTTAATTATTATTCGATTAGGTTGTCAGCTTCCAGTACCTGGAATTGACAGAGAATATTTTAATCTTTGGTTATCCACACAAACAGGCTTAGGTTTTCTGGATACTTTGACAGGTGGGTCATTTTCTCAAATGTCCATTTTTGCCTTGAACATTTCTCCATACATCACATCCTCCATCATTTTGCAACTTTTAACAATTGCTATTCCAAAGTTAGAAGAATTGCAAAAAGATGGTGAAACAGGAAGAAAGAAAATTGCAGAATATACAAGATATTTAACTATTGGTCTGGCTGTATTTGAATCTATTATGATGACAATCGGATTTAATAACAGTGGTCTTCTTACCGAAGGCAATCTATTCCTTCAGATTTGCGTTATTGCAGCTTCATTTACTGCTGGTTCTGCATTTCTTATGTGGATGGGTGAACAGATTACAGAAAAGGGTATTGGAAATGGTATTTCTGTAATTCTCGTAGTAAATATTGTAGCAAATTTACCTACAGATTTTACTCGTCTTTATAATCAATTTATTGCTGGTGCAAGTAATATTGCAACAGCAATCATTGCAGCAATTATTATTATTGTTGTTGTGCTTGCACTTATTGTTCTTATTATTCTTTTACAAGATGCACAAAGAAAAATTAGTGTTCAGTATTCTAAAAAGATGCAAGGAAGAAAAATGGTAGGTGGACAATCCTCCCATATTCCATTGAAAGTGAATACTGCAGGTGTTATTCCTGTTATTTTTGCTAGTTCTTTGATGCAGACACCAATTATTGTTTCTTCCTTATTTGGTATTCAAGGTAAGAGAGGAACAGCTTGGGAAAAAGTATTATATTTATTAAACCAACAAAATTGGTGTGATTTTTCTTCTTGGGGAGAATTTAAGTATACACTTGGACTTGTTCTTTATCTTGCATTACTTATTTTCTTTGCATACTTTTATACTTCGGTTACATTTAACCCATTAGAAGTAGCAAATAATTTAAAGAAGCAGGGTGGATTTATTCCTGGTATTCGTCCAGGTAGACCAACAACTGAATACTTAACAAAAGTATTGAACTACATTATCTTGATTGGTGCAGTTGGTCTGGCACTGGTTTCTATCATTCCAATTTTCTTTGCAGGTGCATTTAATGCAAATGTAAGTTTTGGTGGTACATCTATTATCATTATTGTAGGTGTTATTCTTGAAATTGTGAAACAGGTAGAAACTATGATGAGAGAACGCCATTATAAAGGCTTCTTATCAAACGAATAGTTATATACTGATACAGATAAGGGTGGGGAATCATACTCCGCCCTTTTCTTAAATAAAAAAGGAAAACAAGGAGGATCTACAAATGAAGATTATTATGCTTGGTGCGCCTGGCGCCGGAAAAGGAACTCAGGCAAAGAGAATTGCAGAGAAGTATGGAATTCCACATATTTCTACAGGGGACATTTTCAGAGCGAACATTAAGAATCAAACAGAACTTGGTATGAAAGCAAAAAGCTATATGGACCAGGGTGGTTTAGTTCCAGATGAATTAACATTAGAGCTGATTATGGACCGTTTTACAAATGAAGATTGTAAGAATGGTTATGTATTAGATGGTTTCCCAAGAACTATTCCTCAGGCAGAAGCATTGACAAAGGCACTTGCTGATAAGCAGGATGCAGTAGACTATGCAGTAAATGTAGATGTTCCAGATGAAGCAATTGTATCCAGAATGTCTGGTAGACGTGCTTGTCTTGCGTGTGGTGGAACATATCATGTTGTATTTAATCCTACTAAAGTAGAAGGTATTTGTGATGCTTGTGGTGGAGAACTCATTTTAAGAGCAGATGATAAGCCAGAAACTGTTCAGAACAGATTAAATGTATATCATGCACAGACTCAGCCATTAATTGATTATTACAACGCTCAGAATATTTTGAAGGAAGTTGACGGAACTCAAAATATGGAGGACGTATTCCAGGCAATTATTAAAGTTATTGAGGAATAAAAAATGTCGGTAACGATTAAGTCAGAAAAAGAAATTGAACTGATGCGTGAAGCAGGAAGAATTCTTGCTATTGTACATGAAGAATTAGAAAAATTTATACGCCCAGGAATTTCTACATTAGATATCGATAAAAAAGGATATGAAATTATTAAAAGCTATGGATGTATCCCATCTTTCTTAAATTATAATGGATATCCGGCTTCTATCTGTGTTTCCGTAAATGATGAGGTAGTACATGGGATTCCTCGTAAAGACCGTATTTTATTAGAAGGTGATATTGTTAGTTTAGATGCTGGAGTTATTTATAAAGGATATCATTCCGATGCTGCTAGAACATGGGCCGTAGGAGAAGTGAGTAAGGAAGCTAAAAAATTGATGCAAGTAACCGAACAAAGCTTTTTTGAAGGAATGAAATATGCAAAAGCAGGTCATCATTTATTTGAGATTTCAGCAGCAATTGAAAATTATGTCGTAGCCAATGGTTTTTCTTGTGTTCGTGATTTAGTAGGTCATGGTATTGGTAAGGAACTACATGAAGACCCACAAATTCCAAATTTTAGACAGAGAAGGCGTGGTCCTAAATTAGTACCGGGTATGACACTAGCAATTGAACCTATGGTTAATGTAGGAAACTATCAAGTCTGTTGGTTAGATGATGAATGGACTGTAGTAACTGAAGATGAGTCACTTTCCGCTCATTATGAAAATACAGTGTTGATTACAGATGGAGAACCAGAATTGTTATCTATCCGAAAATTATAATAAAGTTTTAGCAAAAAAGAGGAGAATTGGAATATGTCAAAGGCAGATGTAGTAGAAATCGAAGGAACCGTAATAGAAAAACTGCCAAATGCTATGTTTCAGGTAGAACTGGAAAATGGTCACAAGGTATTAGCTCATATCAGTGGTAAGCTTCGTATGAATTTTATTAAGATTGTTCCTGGAGATAAAGTTACTTTAGAATTATCTCCTTATGATTTAACAAAAGGTAGAATTATTTGGAGAGATAAATAAGTAATTATTTTTGTCATAGTTCTCTTACTCATTCTAAGAGAACTATGACAAATTTTTAAAATATTCAGAAAAAAGAACTGTATAGTTAATATTATCACTCGATTTACGTGTAGGGGGATAGTGTTGATATACAGTTATTTTTATTGTTTCTGAAAAATATAAAAATAGGAAAAAGGTCTTGTTTTATGTGAAAGAGGTTGCTTTTCGTGAAAAACATTATATAATAGAGGTATGGTAAGAATAAATTGCATAAAAAATAGGTATTCTTCCTATTTTTTTTGTGCAAAATATATAAAAATTTTGCACAAACACAAGTTATAAAAATCTAAAAGTAAAGGAGTGGTTAAAATGTTAAAGAAGTTATTAAGTTTAAGGCTTAAGAAAAGGTTAAGGACAGGGTCTGCAATTACAATTGCAATTGGTTCAGTAGCAACTATTATAGCATTAGTTATGATGTTGTATATGGGAAATCGTTATAACTATGTATTAGAGCATTATGCCTTTCCTCAAGGAGATGTAGGTTATTTAATGACAGCTTTGGCAGATGTACGAAGTGCAACTCGTGGTGCGATTGGTTATGAAGAACAAGCGTATATTGATACTATGGTAGAACAGCATGAAGCTAGATTGAAAGAAGTATATACATATTTAGAAGTAGTAGAAGAAACATTAGCAACAGATGAAGACCGTGAAGCTTATAATGAAGTTGTAGATGCTTTGGAAGAGTATGTTAAAATAGATGCAAAAGTTTTAGAACTTGGTGCTACGGTAGATGTAGAACTCTGTAAACAAGCACAAGTAATAGCTGTAAATGAAATGGCTCCAGCATATGAAAAAGTATATACAGCGGCAGAAAATTTAATGCAAGTAAATGTTGAATTGGGAGATAGTGAACATGCTATAATTACTGCATTAGAAACAACAGTAATGATTATTGTTGTTGTTGTTTTAATAGTTGCTGTTATTGTATCTTTTATAGTAAATAATATAATTTCTGATACAATTGAACGTCCAATTAATAAATTGTTGGCAAGATTAAAAGATTTTAGAAATGGTGATATTTCTTCTTCTTTCCCAGAAATGAAATATAATGATGAAATTGCAGAAATGGTGAATGCTGTTGCAGAAACTTCCAATCAGCTTGGAAAGATTATCACAGACGTAAAATATGTAATGTCTGAAATGGCAGATGGTAATTTCAATGTTCGTACAGAATTTGAAGAAGGATATGTAGGTGAATATCATGAGATGTTGATGGCGATGCGTTCTATGAATCGTCGTTTAGATACTACATTAAAAGAAGTAAAAGGTGCTTCTGATATGGTAGCTGTTGGTGCTTCTAATTTAGCAGATGCTTCTCAAGCATTAGCAGAAGGTGCAACAGACCAAGCAGCTTCTGTAGAAGAAATGCAGGCTACCGTAGGTGAAATTACAAGTGCATTAGATAGAACAGTAGATGAAGTAAATGACTCTTACCATAAAGCAAAAGAATGTGCTAATCAGGCAGAAAATAGCCGTGTTGAAATGGAAACAATGATGCAAGCGATGAATCGTATTAGTGATACATCTTTGAAAATCGGAAATATTATTGCAGAAATCGAAGATATTGCAAGTCAGACGAACTTATTATCATTAAATGCAGCAATTGAAGCAGCTAGAGCTGGTGATGCAGGTCGTGGATTTGCAGTAGTAGCAGATCAAATTCGTACTCTTGCAGAGCAAAGTGCAAAATCAGCAGTAAATACAAGACAGTTAATCGAAGGTTCGATTCGTGAAGTAGAAGTTGGTAATGAAGTAGCACAAAAGACTTCGGAAGTATTAAGTGGTGTAGTAGAGTCGATTCATGAGATTGCAGGAACATCACAGAGATTAAGTGAAATTACAAAACAACAGGCAACTGCAATGCAACAGGCAGATCAAGGAATCATGAAGATTTCTGAAATAGTACAAGCAAATTCTGCTACAGCAGAAGAAGCTTCGGCAACAAGCCAAGAATTATTTGCACAGGCAACGGGTATGGATGAAATGGTTGCGAAGTTTAAATTAAGAGATTAATGGGATATTTATGATAGTAGATATTTAGTTATGAGTAAGTATCGAATCAGAGTATGAATATCCGATTGATATTGAGTTTAGATATTTTTATTATCTTTAATAATGTAGAAAAAGAAAAAAAGCTGTAAAATACAGCTTTTTTTCTGTAACAGTTCAGCCTTCTAGTTTTATTCAACGACTTTAACACCAGCTAAAAAAT
>CALASV010000400.1 GCA_937888895.1 uncultured Clostridia bacterium
AACCATTTGAATATATGAAGGGCGATAGCTATTATGGTATTGATATGGAGATTGCAGCTGCTTTAGCAGAGTATCTTGGTAAGGAACTTGTTATTGAGAACATGGATTTTGATGCTGTATGTTTAGCTGTTGGTCAGATGAAGTGTGATATCGCTATGGCAGGTCTTACAATTAAAGAAGACCGTAAAGCGTATGTAGACTTTAGTGACCCTTACTACAGTGCTTCTCAGAAATTAATCGTTTTATCTAGCGATGATGAGTTTGACCATTGTACAGATGCAGCTTCTGTAGAAGAAATTCTTGTGGGAAAAGACCAGAAAACAAAGATTGGTGTTCAGACAGGTACAACAGGTCAGTTCTATGTAGAAGGTGACGAATCTTGGGGCTTTAGTGGTTTTACAGCAAAAGCTGTTGGCTATAAGAATGGTTCTTTAGCTGTACAGGATTTATTAAATGGTAATATCAATTATGTTATCATTGATGCTGCTCCAGCAGAACGTATTACAGAAGCACTTAATGCAATGCAGTAAAAATCAGTCAAGTAGATATTCGCAATTCGTTTCGCTACTTGCTTATAACCGAATAGCTACGATAGCAGATATTCGACTGAAATGTAAAAAGTTTACAATGTGTAATATTTAGAGAAATATAACAGGAGAGAGCATTTCTCCTGTTATTTTATGTTGAGGAGATTTTTCATGGGAGATTTTAGTAAGAAAATAGATAATTTTATTCATGTATTTATAGACCAAAATGGATATGTAAAAGTGTTAGAAGGTTTGCAAAATACACTTTTGATTGCGATTCTTGGTTTAATTATTGGTATTTTAATTGGTACAATTATTGCTATTGTACGAGTACTTCCAAAGTACAAATTATTACCTCGTATTTTGAATAGTATTTGTAGTTTTTATGTTGGAGCATTTCGTGGAACTCCGATTGTAGTACAATTACTTGTATTTTATTATGTATTATTGCCACTATTAGGTATTAATATTAGTGGTGTTAATGTTTCGATTCTTGTTTTTGGTTTAAATAGTGCTGCTTATATTTCTGAAATTATGAGAAGTGGTATTATGTCTGTCGATGGTGGGCAGATGGAAGCAGGTCGAGCTGTTGGTTTAAGTTTTTGGACAACGATGTTACAAATTGTTATTCCGCAAGCAATTAAAAATATTCTTCCAACACTTGGAAATGAATTTATTGCTTTAATTAAGGAAACTTCCGTTGTTAGCTTTGTAGGTGCTGCTGACCTTTATGTTGCTTTTAGTATTATCGGAAGTAATAGTTATGAATTTATGGTACCTTATCTTGTCATGGCAATGATTTATATCGTACTTGTGCTTATCATTAGTTTTGGTATTAAATGTATGGAAAGGAGCTTGAGAAAGAGTGATAGACGTAATTAATTTACAAAAATCCTTTGGTACAAATAAAGTATTAAATGGAATCAATATTAAAATTGAAAAAGGCGATATTGTATGTGTGATTGGTCCTTCTGGTTCTGGAAAAAGCACTTTTCTTCGCTGTCTGAACTGTATGGAAGACCCAACAGGAGGACAAATTATTTTTAATGGTGTAGATATTGCAGATTTTAAGACAGATATCAATATTCATCGTCGTCATATGGGAATGGTATTTCAGCATTTCAACTTATTTAATAATAAAACAGTACTTCAAAATATTATGTTAGCCCCTGTGCTTGTTGGAATGCAAGACTTGAAAAAGGCAAAGAGAACAAATAGAAAAATTCAGTGGATGAATATGTTTTCCAAAGAGAAGAAAGCGTTTGTTCCTATTACAACAACAAAGGCGGAAATAAAAGCAAAAGCAGAAGAACAGGCACTTGTATTATTAGACCGTATTGGATTGAAAGATAAAGCAAATGTATATCCTTCGACTCTTTCTGGTGGACAAAAACAACGTGTGGCGATTGTTCGTGCACTTGCTATGAATCCTGATGTTATTTTATTTGATGAGCCAACTTCTGCACTTGACCCTGAAATGGTAGGAGAAGTATTGGATTTAATGAAGGAATTAGCTCGTGATGGAATGACGATGGTAATTGTAACGCACGAAATGGGCTTTGCTAAGGAAGTAGCGAATCGAGTATTATTTGTGGATGGAGGACAAATTTTAGAAAGTGGTTCTCCAAAAGAGTTTTTTGAAAATCCAAAGCATCCTCGTTTGAAGGACTTTTTATCTAAGGTGTTATAATGTTTTTATAGGAAAGGAAGGTTTTTATGTGTTTTACGGCATCTCTTTTTGATGAACTTGAATCTATTTTTCCAGATACGAAAACTGAAGATGGAGTTTTAAACCATACGGTAGCATCTGCTTCAGGTTCTTATCCTGGGGTTCAGATTATGTTAAATGGATTGGAAGTTGGGCAGGCGATTACTTTTAAAATTTTTGGACCAAATTATAATTATGAGTTATATGAAATGCTTCCTGTTCCTGTAGAGTATAATTCAGGGGCTTATGAGCGTACCGAACTTTTAGATGGTTATTATAATAAAGATGTGATACGCAGAGCACCTTTTCTTATTTATGAGGTGCAAAAACCGATTATTAATATTTCCCAAGCAACTGCAAGTGCTATGGCATTTACATTTCGAGTAAAACTTTCTTGTGAGAAAAATGAATGTCAGAGTTGGAGTATTCATGTTTCACATGGTGGAGTTACTAGAAAATTAGAGTTTGTTGTAGATGCTTATGCTGTTCAAGTTCCAAAGGCTGGAAAGGATACTCATAAGTATGTGAATTGGTTTTCTTATAATCATTTAGCTCGGATTCATCATGTAGAAAAATGGTCAGAAGAATATGAAAGAATGTTGCTTTCTTATTATCAGGTAGCTTCTTACACCCGTCAAAATATGGTTAATTTTTGGATGGATGACTTATTTGACTTGATAGATGGAAAGCCTGTATTGAATCGTAATCATTTTGATACAATGGTTGCTCTTGCTGAAAAAGCAGGAATTTATTGGCTGAATGGTGGTTATTTTGCTAAGAGAAAAGATGCTGATTGGATGGCAACGAAAGCACAGCTTGTGATTGGTGGTGCAGTTCTTCCAGGAGAAGGAGAACAAATTCTTGCAAATATGTGTAAAGAACTTTATGCTTATATTTGTGAAAAAGGACTGAAAGAGCGTTGGACACAGAGTTTCTTTGATGAACCTCTTGATTGTTCGGCTGATGTGTATCGTCTTGGAACATCGATTATAAAGAAATATATGCCTTCGATTCCTATTTTTGAAGCAACGATTGCAAAAGAATCTATCGAAGATACTGTAAATATATGGTGTCCAACAGTGAAAGAATATGAAGATAATTTAGAGTTTTTTAATAACAGAGTTTCTAGGGGAGATAGAATTTTTGTCTATACTTGTTTACAACCAACAGGTAATTATTGTAATAGACTTTTGGATATGGAGAGACTAAGATGTGTTTATCTTGGATTAGCACCAGCAAAATATACGGATATCGAAGGATTTTTACATTGGGGAGGTTCTTTTTTACGAGAACCAACGGATGCGTATGAATGTTCTGTTTGTTATACAAGACCTACAGGTGTTTTTGCACCAATGCCAAATAATTTATTACCAGCAGGTGATAATGTTATTTTTTATCCTGGTAATGTCGGGTATGCGTTTTCTTCGATAAGAGCAGAAGCACATCGAATTGGTTTAGAAGACCTTTGCCTTTTTGAAATGTTAAAAGAAAAAGATGTAGATTTAGCAGAAGAATTACTTTCGAAACTTTTTAGAGGTTATGCTGATTATGAAAAGAATGTGAAAGTATATCGTGTTGTGAAAGAAAAATTGCTCAAAGCGTTAGTATAATAGACAAAAGGAGAAAATTTATGTATTTAGATAAAATACTATTTGATGAATTGGAACAATTAGGAACAGAACTCAAAAGTAAGGCTGGTTTGAATGCTAATCCTAAAAATATAGAAGAAATGAGTAAATTTATTTCACAAATAAAGACAGAAATTGATAAGGATTCTTTTTGTGGAGCAATGATAGGAACATTATTATATAGATTTGTTACTAGTTTGGAAGTACGAGATAGAAAAACAACTTCAAGATTATTTGAAGATTTATTTTCTGCATTATTTGGTGTTAAGGCAACAGATGAAACAGTGAGAAAAACACCTGTTGTTCCAGATTATATAAAGGCATTAGATATTATCTGTGAAGATGAACCTTGGTCTATTTCTTTAGATTTAGCTACTAATAAGCGAGAAAAGGCTGATGTAATTATTGGTAGTTATGAAATTTCATTAAAAACACTCCAAGGACCCGCATACAATAGTTTTGGGGAAATAACAGATAAATCATTAAATAAAGAAGTTAA
>CALASV010000401.1 GCA_937888895.1 uncultured Clostridia bacterium
CCACTTCCGACTGTTGTATATGAGCGTTTGGAACGTGAATTAAATTCCATTATTTCGAATGGCTATGCGGTAATGTATATTATTGCACAGAAACTTGTATGGAAGTCGAATGAAGATGGATATTTAGTAGGTTCACGAGGTTCCGTAGGGAGTTCTTTTGTAGCTACAATGTCAGGTGTTACAGAGGTCAATCCATTGCAAGCCCATTATTTATGTGAATATTGTAAATACAGCGATTTTGATTCCGAACTGGTAAAATCGTTTTCTGGGCGAGGTGGTTGCGATATGCCAGATAAAAATTGTCCTGTTTGCGGAAAGCCATTGAAAAAAGAAGGATTTGATATTCCACTTGAAACATTTCTTGGATTTAAAGGAAATAAAGAACCTGATATTGACTTAAATTTTTCAGGAGAATATCAAAGTAAAGCACATGATTATACAGAAGTTATTTTTGGAAAAGGGCAGACATTTCGAGCTGGTACGATTGGTACATTAGCAGATAAGACAGCGTATGGTTATGTATTAAAATATGATGAGGAGCATGGCATTCATCATAGAAAAGCAGAAATAGAACGAATTGCTTCGGGTTGTGTTGGTGTACGTAGAACAACAGGACAACATCCGGGTGGTATTATTGTATTACCAATTGGAGAAGAAATTTATTCTTTTACTCCGGTGCAACATCCTGCCAATGATATGACAGTAGCTACGGTTACAACACATTTTGATTACCATTCGATTGACCATAATCTATTGAAATTAGATATTCTAGGACACGATGACCCTACAATGATTCGTCGTTTGGAAGATTTAACAGGGGTAGATGCAAAAACAATTCCAATGGATGATAAGAACGTAGTGTCATTGTTTCATAGTACCAAAGCGTTGGGGATTGAACCAGAAGATATTGGTGGTTGTGACCTTGGAAGTCTTGGACTTCCAGAACTTGGAACAAACTTTGTTATGCAAATGCTTAGAGAAACAAAACCAAAATGTTTTTCTGATATGATTCGCATCTCGGGGCTTTCGCATGGAACAGATGTATGGACAAATAATGCACAAACACTTATCAATGAAGGCACTTGTACATTAGAAAGTGCGATTTGTACTCGTGATGATATTATGACATTTTTAATTTATCAGGGAGTAGAAAAAGGGTTAGCATTTAAAATAATGGAAAGTGTTCGTAAAGGAAAAGGTTTAACAGAAGATATGGAAAATGCTATGCTTGCTCAAGGCATCCCAGATTGGTATATTTGGTCTTGTAAACGAATTAAGTATATGTTTCCAAAAGCTCATGCTTGTGCTTATGTTATGATGGCATTTCGTGTTGCTTATTTTAAAGTATATTATCCATTGGCATATTACGCAGCGTATTTTGGTATTCGTGCTTCAGCATTTAATTATGCAATGATGGCACTTGGAAGACCTGTATTAGAAAAATATATGAAGGAAATTAAGGGAAAAATGGATAGAAAAGAAGCTTCTCAAAAAGATGAAGCAACTTATGAAAATATGCGATTAGTACAAGAAATGTATGCAAGAGGCTTTGAATTTATGCAGATTGATATTTTTAAAGTAAAAGCACATGAATTTCAAATTATAGATGGAAAATTGATGCCTGCATTAGATACCGTTGATGGATTAGGAGAAAAGGCAGCAGACTTGATTGTAGAAGCAGTCAAAGATGGACCATTTTTATCAAGAGAAGACTTTAAAAATCGTTGTAAAGTAAGCCAAACAGTGACAGAAACAATGGCAGAATTGCATTTGTTAGGTGATATCCCTGCAACAAATCAAATATCATTGATGGATTTATTTCAATTATAATAAATTCTACATTTTTTTATGACCTTAGTAGTAAATGCTAAGGTCTATATGAACAGTGATAACTGTTACAAAAAAATAATTGAAATGAAACTTCAATAAGGCTTTTGGATTTTAAGAAAGCCGAATCTTGGTAGTATCTGTTTGAACACGCTTTCGCTCGGGACGAAACGGAGCAGTACTAGGCTCGAAAATACCTCGCCAAGGACTGCCGTTTCTTTACGGTTCTGCACAGATACTACCAAGATT
>CALASV010000402.1 GCA_937888895.1 uncultured Clostridia bacterium
CAGATTCTTTATTGTCTGAGCCACCAGGGAAGCCATATATATATATATATTCAATAGACACAGGCTTTTTCCATATCTTGGCTGTTGGGAATAATAGTATATTGAACTTGGGGGGGGGTGCAGATATTTATTTAAGAAAGAAATTACAGGTAAACTTAATAATCTTTGTGCTGGATATAAAGTAACTATACTTAATACTCTTGATGATACACCTATTGAATTAAGAGATATTGATTATAATTATTATTATCAAGAAGCTATGAAGATTATTGACCCTATTCAATTAGGTATTGCACCACAGCAAAAAGCTAATGCTCTTTTAGGTCAAAAATCTGGTAAAGCACTTATTAAAAAATATAGTGGGATGTCAGGTGAATTAAGTCTATTTGATAATAATGAATAATAAACAATATTTAGAAATAGTAAAACAAGTAAAAGATGGATTTCAAGCAGTAAAAGGAAAAGGTTATTGCTTTATAACTCCACCTGTTCCTTCTATTATGATTATATTTGATGTTATAATCAGTCTTATAAATAGAAGGCCTGATATTAATATTTTAATAGTTATAAATGAATATCGTGATAAAAATGATATTACAGAGGCTTTTACATCAACAGGTAGAAATGAATTTACCAAGAATCTAAAATTTATAAGCATTAATTATGCAGCTAAAATTATTCTTAATTCCTATGACTGTTGTATACTTATTGACCCTCTTGATGATATAAATACTGTTGAAAAAATTACTAATAAAGTTAAATTTGTTCTTGCAATATTTAAGAAACCTTTTATTAATAATTATTATAGAAATCGTTTAAATAGTTTATTAAAAGAAATACCTGTTAAAATTGATTCTGAAAGATTAAATAATTCTCGTATTTATTCCCCCGTAGAGGAATATAGACATTCAGTTTCTCTTACTGATGATGAAATAGAACTATCTAAGAAATATGATGCTTATATAAGAGATACTATTGCTATATTTGGAGATTTAAAAACAATAGATTATTGTAGAAGTGGTAATCCAGCCACATATCAATCTGCTATGGATTGTAAATATGAAGTAGCTGCAAGAAATGGTTGGTCTGCTGATATGGATAAAACTATTGAAATAAATCAACAAATAGATGCTATGTATAATCCAAACGCTCTTACTGAAAGAGTTAATACTGTATTTCAAATTACTCATTTAAGGAAGAAACTTCTTACTGATAATAAAGCAAAACTTCCTATGATTAAAAGTATTATTGAAAAAGAACCCGATAAGAGGTATTTGATTGTTTCCTCTACGGGGGATTTTTGTAATGCTATAATGAAATATTTGATTGATAATAGTTTTAATTGTACCGGTTATCACAATGAATTAGAAGATGCTTATCTTACAGATGCTAATGGTCAAATAATTTGCTATAAGTCTGGAGAATTTAAAGGACAACCTAAAGTTTTTAAAGCTGCTGCTCTTTCTTCTAATAACCTTTTAGGATATAATTCAGGTTATTATAATATAATGTGTATTAAAAGTTCTTGTAAACCGGATATAGAAACGGATGCTGATATTATTATATTTACGACTCCACTTATTGATAATATATTTGCTTTTAGACAAAGATTTCAAAATATTTCTATTCCAAATCCAACAATAATTCATAGAATATATTGTACAAATACTAACGAAGAAACAACCATCACAAAAGAAGTTGCGTCATCACTTGTAAATTTGCACGATGATATAGACGAAAAATCTATTATGATAGATGAAAAAAGTGGAGATATTATTTTGTAATATGGAAAAAATTCCCTATTTTTGTGTCAGATATTTAAGCAAGCTCTTTGATATATGGAAAATGCAATTACTCCTGTAAAGGATAATGCTACTACTAATCCCAATGGTAGTAGTAATCCTAAAGGAACTCAACTTCCAGCTCATATTCAAACTGATAGAGGTCTTGCAAGTGTTAATCTATTTAATCCTACTGAACTTGCTGCTGCTGAAACTTTAATGGAAAAGTTAATGCGTAGTGAAAAAGGTGGTATTAAAAGTGTTAATGAAGGAATTTCTATCCTTCTTAGAGCTAAAGATTTAAATCTTCCGTTTAGCACTTGTATCGAACATATTCATGTTATAAATGGTAAGACTGGTGTTGATATTCATGTTATAAAAGCATTGTTACTGAGGGCAGCTTGTCATTGGGAGTGTCTTGAGGACTATCAAGCTCTGTATGAATATACAGACGGTTTCAATGTTTATAATGAAAATAATCTTCCCGATTATTGTATTCGTTGTAATACTGCGAAAGAAGCTCTTGATAAAGCTTCTAATGATGATAGTGGTGAACATATGTATGTTTATCCTGTAAGATTCTATAAAGACATTAATGGTAATATTTATAGAGATTACCAACTAAATGCTAATCGTTCAGCTTTTCAAATTATTAGTCATATAAGTCAAGCTAAAGCTGTTGTTGAACAAAAGAAAATGCCTGTTTTCTTAATTCCAGCTGTTCCTATTGACTATATTACTAAATATAAAATTTATAGAAAAATTGGTGATGAATGGATGAGTAGTATTGGCAGTTTTACTTATTCAGAAGCTGTCGCTGCTGGATTACTTGAAAAAGATACTTATAAGAAATATGCCAGAATACTTATTCAACATAGAGCATTTACTTATGCTGCTCGTGATATTGCTTCCGATATCTTGTTTGGTGTTATGGAAACTACTGAGCTTAAAGTTGTTGCCGGTATTCCTATTGATGAACAAGATGTTATTGAAGTTGATGCAATTAAAGAAGAAAAATAAACAACTTACACTCACAATTTTTTATAAACCCTTTAAAACATTTCAATTATGAACCCTAATGTTAAGTTTGGTTTTGGTGTCGCTATTTCCGGTCAGAGAAACAATGATTATGTTCCGGAACTTGTTGCTCTTAGCACTAAAGGCGGTTTCCGTATTACTCCTCAGGTTTCTAAGAAACTTGGTGTTGCCTCTGGTGATTATGTAATGTTCATCAATAATTTTGATGAGATTGAGGCTGCTGTTCGTGCTCATGCTGAGGTGATTGTTGAGTTCTGCGAGGCTACCGGTCTTGATATTGATTCTCCTGAGGCTATTGAGGCTGCTAAGAAGGAGTTTGGTATGTGGGCTATCGCTAAGGGTATTCAGTGCTTTGATAGCAAGGGTGTTGCTCTTAAGGCTGCTGAGCGTCTTTCTGACCTTCAGCGTGAGTCCCTTATTCGTCAGAATTTTGATGAGGCTCTTGCTGCTGCTATGGAGAATGAAGAGCTTCGTGATGCTCTTACCGCCGATGGTGTTGACACTGAAGCTCAGGTGAAGATTCTTGCTGAAGCTTATCAGGCTCCTCAGGTTGATAAGTTCCTTGGTAGCAAGACTGCTAATTCTTCCAAGACTCCTGGTACTGGTGTCGTTCTTACTTTCTCCGATGCTAACATTTGGAACGCTCTTCGTGGTGAGCTTAAGGATGAGAAGTCTATGGCTCGTCACTTTGCTATCGACCTTGATAACGCTGGTGTTGCTGAGATTAGCAACGGTTATCAGACTGTTAAGGTTACCTATCTTCCTCTCGGTGAAGTTACCGATGAGAAAGTTGTTGCTCGTTCCAAGAAAGATGCTGAGTAATAATTGCATTTTGCATATAGCTGCTAATTAAAAGGATATAGTCCGTACTTAATTTAGTGCGGACTATATTTTTATATCTATTAACCTAATAAATTTAATTAAATTTATGCCTGAAGTCAATAATGCTGCTGCGGTTGCAAACGCAACAGAAGCTAAGACAGAAGCTAAGAAGCCCATTCGTAGGGGTGTTAGTACCGCTCTTGGTACTACTAATCTTAAGTTTGATACTCGAGATGTTCAGCCGAATGGTCTATTTCTTGCTCACCTTGACAAAGTAGAAGTTACTTCGTTTGTACCTGGAGAAGGTAAGACCGGTATGCCTTCTTTCAATGGTCTCGAAGTTCCTCGTATTACTTTTACTTTTGCTTCCAACGAAGACGAAATTAATAAGCGTCGTAAAGTTTATCTTCAGTTTAACGCTGTTGAGTCTACTGCTCTTACTATTCCTGGTAAGGCAGAAGAATGGAAAGTTAATATTCCTCTCAATTATCTCAAGCATATTCTCGATGTCTTTGTTTTCAAAGGTCGTGAAATGACCGAGGATGAAGCTGTTGCTCTTTCTCTCGATTATGTTGATTTTGATGAAAACGGTGAATATGTAACTGTTCCTGCTGAAGAAGTTCTTGCTGCTTGGAAGAATCTGTTTGAAAATGTTGCTACTATGCTTAATGCTGGTAACAGTGGTAAACCTTATTTCAAGACTGCTGATAACAAGAACATTGCTCTTTGGATTAAACTTATTCGTTATTTCAAAGTTAAGAATGAGTGGAAGCCTGTTAATAATGAGTCTTTAGCTTTCCCTCAATTTGTTGGTGAAGGTGTCATTGAAATCTTCCAACCTAATGTTAATCCTACTATTAAGATTGATGTTACTCGTGAAAAGATTAAAGTGATGGATTTACAAAAGCAAGCTGCTAAAGCTCCCAATGCAGCTCTTCCCGCAGCCCCTGCCGGAGGAATTGATGTTGCTGCAATGATGGGTGGTGGTCTTGCTGGTCCTGCTATTACAGCTGAAGACGATTTACCTTTCTAAAATAAAACTTTCGCTATACCAACTTTTGAAAGTGGGGGACATATCTTAATTGATGTGTCCCCTTTATTATTCTTTATAAAATGGGTAGAAGTATTAATTCTGGTAATATTACAAAGAAAACAATATTGGAATCTATTAGTCAAATAAGTATTTTTAGTGTTTATTTTGATTTACCTGTAAACATAATCCAACATTGTATTGATACAGGAGAATTAATACTATCTCCAATTAGGATTGACCGTCATCCCACTGTTGGTTTTCGCTATGATAATAGAGGAAAACTAAAAATGAGAGATTTTGGTGGATATTTTTGGGGTGATTGTTTTGATGCTGTTGCATTTGTGTTATCACAATCTGGCGATGGTATCATAGATATAAGTAAAAAAGATGATTTTATTCTCGTTCTTAAACATATTGCATCAACATTTAGTGATGTATTTTATGGTGTAAAACGAGATGAAAATCTCAAAGGACAAATAAAGGCAAATCTTGAAATAGCAAGAAATAAAAAGCCTATAATTGAATTAGTTGTCCGAAATTGGAATGAACTTGACCAATCTTATTGGAATCAATTTGGTATTAAT
>CALASV010000403.1 GCA_937888895.1 uncultured Clostridia bacterium
GAGAAAAAAATACTACTAATAACATTATGGAATTAACAGCAGTAGTAGAAGCATTAAAACTTTTAAAATTTGGATTTGATTTCACAGGAACAGAATTAGCAGTATTATTACTTGGTATGGCAACGGCATTTGTTGTGTCGGTGATTGTTATTAAGTTTTTAATGTCTTATATTAAAAAGAAGGATTTTGCGGTGTTTGGTTGGTATCGTATTGTACTTGGTGTAGTCATTTTAATATATGCTATTGTAGGAATGTAGAATAAGAAAGAGGCATCAATCGATAGCCTCTTTTGTTTTAGATAGGAGAAAAAAGATGGAATTAACATTAGAATTAGGAAGACCACAAAGTGTAGAAGGTCGATTAGAGAAAGAAATTAGAGTGTATGATTTATTAGATAAATTAGGAATTTCATTTGAGAGAGTAGACCACGAACCAACAGAAACAATGGAAGCTTGTTTGGCAATTGACGAGGTGTTAGCACCAGCCGTGATATGTAAAAATTTGTTTTTGTGTAATACACAAAAGACAAACTTTTATTTGCTTATGATTCGAGATGATAAAAAATTCAAGACAAAAGAAATTTCCAAGCAAATCAATAGTGCAAGGCTTTCGTTTGCAACATCAGAATTTATGGAGGAATATTTAGATATTACACCAGGTTCGGTAAGTGTTATGGGTCTGATGAATGATACAGAAAACAAAGTAAAACTTTTAGTTGATGAAGATGTGATTAATTCGGAATATGTAGGTTGTCATCCTTGTATCAATACATCAAGTATGCGATTAAAAACGAAAGATGTATTTGGAACATTTTTGGAAGCAGTACATCATGATTATACGATTGTAAAACTAAATGGAGAAGACTAGAATTAATTATTCAATTTAGTCATTTGCATAGAATATAAGATTATGAGAGGAAAAATGATATGGAACATAGAATTGCTATTATTTCAGATACCCATTCGTTATTGCGTCCAGAAATAAAAGGATTATTGCAAAGTTGTGAAGTAATTTTGCATAGTGGCGATATTGCATCACAAAAGACAATAGAAGAAATAAAAAGTATTACAACGACATATTTTGTAAAAGGAAATGCAGATAAAAATGTACAAGAAGATATCCCAGAGGAATTAGAGATTGAATTGTATGGTTTTCATTTTTATATGGTGCATAATAAAAAACAGAAAAAAGAAAATTTAGATGATATTGATATTTTTATTTATGGACATTCCCACAAATACGAAGAAGTAAAAAGAGAAGGAACGCTTTATTTGAATCCGGGAAGTTGTGGACCAAGAAGATTTCGCCAACCAATTACAATGGCAGTTATGACAATAGAAGATGAAACACATCATTATTCCATAGAAAAAATAGACTGTTCGAATGGAGAAAAAGAAGTAGCACAACTAAAAATTTCAGAAAAAGATATGGATAAATTGATTAAAGCGATTGTAAAAGATATGAATATGGGAAAAGATGTAGTAACAATTGCAAAAAGAAATCAAGTAGACCTAGAATTTGTCAATCAAATATTACAAATATACACAACACACCCTGGAATTGATATAGATGGGATTTTAAACAGAATGGATATTTGGGGAAAATAAATTTGTATATTCTATTTTATTATGATATAATAAGACTGCAATGAGAAGTGTGTGTAGATAGCGACCATAAACTTTATTTATGCTATAATAATAAAGTTGAGGAATAGGGAAAGGGCGTGAAATAATGGGAGCATTAAGAAAAGAAGTTATTTATACAACAGAAGATATTTATTCTTTACCAAATGGGGAACGTGCAGAATTGATAGATGGACAAATTTACTATATGTCACCACCAAATAGAAGGCATCAGAAACTTGTGAATAGATTATCACAACAAATTACAAATTATATTGACTCGAAACAAGGGGAATGTGAAGTTTATCCAGCTCCATTTGCTGTATTTTTAAATGAAGATGATACTACTTATGTTGAACCAGATATTTCTGTTATATGTGATACTTCTAAACTTAATGATAGAGGTTGTTTTGGTGCTCCTGATTGGATTATTGAAATTGTATCACCAAGTAGTAAATACATGGATTACTTTACAAAGTTAATGAAGTATCGCAATGCAGGAGTAAGAGAGTATTGGATAGTTGACCCATTGAAAAATCTTATTATAGCTTATAATTTGGAAAATGAAACAGTAGAACAATATAATTTTTCAGATAAAGTAAAAGTTTCCATTTATAAGGATTTGGAAATTGATTTTTCAAAAATAAATTAAAATGGAACAGAAATGGATAGAACAAGAAAAAAGAATATTATCAATTTATGAATTGCAATTGAAAAAGTAACAAATTGTGATATAATCAACTTATGAGTTGCCAACTCGTAAGTTGATTATTTTCTTTATATACAGAAATGGAGCGTGTCTTATGTTTTATTGTCGAGAGTATGAATTAAATGACTTAAATAAGCGATATCACAAAGGATTATTTGAATGTGCTATTATTTATGGTAGGCGTAGAGTGGGAAAAACAGCATTAATTAATGAGTTTTGTAAAGGAAAAGATGCTATCTTTTTTTCTGCTTTAAATGCTACTTCGCAAGAAAATTTAGAGGAATTGTCAAAGGCTATTTATGAAATAAAACATTTTGGTGAGGGAAATGCTCCAATCTATTCTAGTTATGAGGATGCTTTTGCTAAAATAACAAGTATGGCGAAGGAGAAGCGTCTTATTTTTGTGATTGATGAGTATCCTTATTTAGCAAAGGCAGAAAAGTCTATTTCTTCGAGGTTACAGCATATTATTGACCATGTTTGGCAGGAAAGTCAATTATTTCTTATTTTATGTGGTTCTTCTATGAGTTTTATGGAATATCAAGTATTAGGATATGAAAGTCCATTGTATGGGAGAAGAACAGCACAGTATAAAATACAGGCATTAACTTATCGTGAAATTACGGCATTTTATCCAAAACTTTCTTTCGAAGACCAAGCATTTCTTTATGGCATTACAGGTGGTATTCCTCATTATATTAATAAATTAAATGTTGAGAATAATATGGATGAAGCATTGATGGAAAATTTATTTAATAGTTCCAGTTATTTATTTGAAGAACCGGAAAATTTATTGAAGCAAGAGCTTCGAGAACCAGCATTGTATAATTCAATTATTTCTGCAATTGCAGGGGGTGCTTCTCGGTTAAATGAAGTGGCTACAAAAGTGGGAATAGAGTCTAATGTTTGTGAAAAATATATAAAAGTTTTATTAGAACTTGGAATATTAAAAAAAGAAACTCCTG
>CALASV010000404.1 GCA_937888895.1 uncultured Clostridia bacterium
CATTAAAGATAAATCGGTATATAATTTTGATGTTTTCTCATTATAATTACCAGTTCCAATCTGTGTAATATATTTGATTTCTTGCTCCTCTTGGTATGTAATTAAACAAAGTTTAGAATGTACCTTTGTATAATCAATACCATAAATAATACGACAACCTGCATCCTCTAACCTACGACTCCATTCAATATTATTTTCTTCATCGAATCTTGCTCGTAGTTCTACAAGAACAACTACTTCTTTTCCATGCTCTGCTGCATTAATCAAAGACTCTACAATTTGTGAATTTTTCGCAACACGATACAATGTCATTTTAATCGAAACAACTCTTTTGTCTGTTCCTGCTTCTTCTAACAACTTTAAAAATGGACTCATACTTTCAAAAGGATAACTAAGTAACTTATCCTCTTGTTCTATTTGAGCCATAATAGACTTAGAAGCATCAAAACAAGTTGGATATTGTGGAACTCTTTTTTCATAGAATAATTCTTTTTTCTTTCTTAACACATCTTGAATTTGAAAGACAAAAGATAATTCTAATGGAATGGCTGAGTAATACAATTGTTCTTTTCGTAAACCAAATTCTTTACACAAATTTTCAATAATTTTCTCATCTGGCTTTCTCGAATATTCTAATTTTACTGGACAAAGCTTCTTTCTTTGCTTTATCAACTTTTCCATAGAATCTCGATAATCAATATCTTCATCATAAAATGCTTCATCTACATCAATATCTGCATTACGAATCACTCGAATCAAAGACTTACTCTTAATCTGATAATTATCAAAAATTTGAGGCATGAAATGCAAAATCAATTCTTCTACTAATACATACCGATTCGCATTCGTGGAAAGAGGAATTAAACGCTTAAATACGCCATTACTACAAGGCACAATCGCTATTTTTTCATTATTTTTTGCGCCAAGAAGTGCTACTGCATAAATTTCTTTATTTGCAATAAATGGAAATGGCTGTTTTTTTCCTACTACTAATGGACAAAGTAATGGCATAATGGATTCTTTAAAATAATTTTCCAAATAATGCATATCTGCTTGTTTGATACTACTAAAATGAACAATTTCTACTCCATGCTTTTTTATTTCACGCATAATTTCTCGATACGCTTTATCTTTCTTTCGAGATAAGGTTCTTGCTGTTTTAAAAATCTGAGTCATTTGTTCTTTTGCAGTCATGTGAGTTTTACTATCTCGTCTATCTTTCGATACTAACATTTGGTCATATAAAGAACCCACTCTTACCATAAAAAATTCATCTAAATTACTTTGAAATATGGAAGTAAACGAAAGCCGTTCGCATAAAGGAACGGTTTCGTCCATCGCTTCTTCGATTACTCTTTCGTTAAATTTTAACCATGACAACTCCCTATTTTCATAAAAAGGATGCTGTTCACGATAAGTTGCAACTGTTTCTATTTTTTCTTTCATCAAACTTTAATCTCCTAAACAAATACCAAGAGCTTTTACTTGTTTAATCATATCATCATTAGCATCCATCATCTTTGTCTTTCCTGCTACTTTCTCCAAAGGAATTTTATCAATTGTATTATTTCTCATACAAACCATATATCCATATTCTTCATTCAAAATAAGTTCTGCTGCTTTTGCACCAAGTCTAGTTGCAATAAAACGGTCATAAGCATCTGGAGCACCACCACGCTGAACATGACCTGGTACAGTTACTCTTACTTCCTGTCCTGTTCTCTTTGTAATTTCTGCACTAATACGATAAGCAGCAGATGGATACTGTTCTTCTGCTCTCTTTTTCTTTAATTCTTTCTTAGAAAGTTTTGCATCCTCTTTGGAAATTGCACCTTCTGCTACTGCAATAATCGTAAATTTCTTACCTTGGTCTGTTCTTTTTTGTATTGCTCCACAAACAGAATCAATATCATAAGGAATTTCTGGAACAAGAATAACATCTGCACCACCTGCAATACCAGCATGCAATGTAAGCCAACCTGCTTTATGCCCCATTAATTCTACAATAAATACTCTACTATGAGATGCTGCTGTTGTATGAATACAATCAATTGAATTTGTTGCAATATCAATCGCAGACCAAAAACCAAAACTAACATCTGTTCCACATAAATCGTTATCAATTGTCTTTGGCAAAGTAACTACATTTAGCCCATGTTCTCTCAGTAAATTTGCTGTCTTATGAGAACCATTTCCACCAAGTACAACTAAACAATTTAACTTTAACGATTTATATGTATTAATCATACAAGTAACTTTATCTCTACCATCGTCCATTGGCTTATCTATATCCTTAAAAGGCATTCTAGAAGTTCCAAGAATTGTGCCACCTTCACTTAATACACCAGAAAAATCTGCACTACTCATTAACTTATAATCCGTATTTACAAGCCCCTTATAACCATTCTGAAAACCATAAATTTCTACTTTGTCATCTGCTTCAAAAAGTGTTTTCGAAACACCTCTCATCGCTGCATTCAATGCTTGACAATCTCCACCACTTGTTAACATTCCAATTCGTAACATAACCCAATACCTCCTGTTTCTATTTTTTTACATTAAAAATCTTGAACGATTCTTTTTTATTATACCAAAAAATAACTACCTTAACTACTCTTTTTTATAAAAATAATTTTATAAATCTTGTGCACAAGTATATCTATCTTTCCCTGTATATTTAGAATGATATAACGCATTATCTGCTCGTTTTAATGCTTGTTGATAACTCGTATCTCCTTTTAAAAACCAAGCACCACCAATGGAAACTGTTACTCTAAATTCTCCTTCGTTACATTTAAAAGACAATTCTCTTACGCATTGCAACAATTTTTCTGCTATTTGAACTTGTTCTTCTTTTGTGATACAAGTACATAATAAAACAAATTCTTCTCCACCCCAACGAAAATACTTATCCGTCTTTTTCATATTATCCATAATCGCTTTCGATATACTTTGTAGCACAACATCACCTACATCATGTCCATAAGTATCATTCACTCGCTTAAAATTATCAATATCAAACATCATCATGCCCATATTAGAAGAAATAATTTCAAATTCTTCAAATGCTTTCTTAAACGCTTCCTCTCCAGTTTTTCTATTAAAAGCTTTTGTTAATGGGTCAAGTTCTGTTTCAATTGTAATATAATTATCTAATTTTTGTTGATATTTTTTATTTTCTATAATTACAATTCCTATCGTAACAAAAAGAAAACAACATAAAATCACACCAATTCGAGCAATTGCCTTTTTTAATGCTTGCTGACTATACTCTTTCAATTCATTTGTATATTGAAAAATATCATCTAAAGGTTCTCCTGTTGCAATCACCCACCCAAAAGGCTCATATAGTTTTGCATAAGAAGCTTTTTCTGTCACTCTGTCATCTATTTTATTTTTAAAATAGTATGTATGAAAAACCTCTCCATTTTCTTTTATCCCATTCAATTCTGTTTCATAAGGACGATTTCCTTCAATATCTTCCATAGTTGTACTCAAATAAGTTCCCTCTTGCTCTACTAAATTAGGATGCACCAAACGTATTGCATAATTTTTCCCTCCTGAAAAATCAACAATTTGATTTATCCATACATAAGCATTTTCACTCTCTGTATAAGACAACTTATAAACAATATCATAAATATAATTTTCTACTATTTTATTCAAGTCATTTTGCTCTACAAAAAAATATACTTTTGAATTAGAAAAAGAATAAATTTTGTAAATTGGATACTCTGTGATATATTCCTCTATATCTATTCCTTGAAATTGCTCTGTTACATCTTTTAGAGAACTACTTGTAAATAATGTAATTTTTCCTGTTTCTTCTTCCTTTAACAGTATTTGAATAGACCTTGCATACTCCAAAGAATGCATATTTACTATATTTTTCCTAATTTCTTCCTGTAGTTTCGTATTTTCTACATCAGAAAAAATTTGACATAACTGTTCTATAATATATTTCACTTTTTTATTCGTTTCTTCTCTTTTACCATCAATCAAAATAATCACATCTTCTACTCGCTCTTGCATTCGATTTTCTATAATAAACATTGTGCTTTTTTCTAAAGCCTCTCCTGTATAATTAGAAATATCAATAGACAAAATTATAAGTAATCCAATCATAATAACTGTCATTAAAACTTCTAATAAAATCATAATTCCAAGAAATTTTGAATGTTCCTTTTTCATTGGTTCTTCTCCTTCCCAACAAAAGTTACTTCTATGTAATACCCAAATTCATTCTATCATTTTCTTTGCTAAAAATCTTCGTTCATATTTCAATTTTGCATACTCTGTCACTCGATTCATATAAATAACATCATAAGCTCCACCAACTGCCCCAACAACAGGAATCCCTTGTAAAAACTTCATATATAATAATTCTTTTGATAAAGCACCTGCTACCACTTTCGCATATTTTTCTTTTTCGTATCCTATTGGTATATCATTATTATGAATAAATTCATTGATTGTTTCATCTATTTCTAAAAATTCTTCTCCATAAGCAGTTGCTCCTTGAAGCAACAATAAAATAAAATATTGTTCTTGTTCTGACTCATATTCATATCCATAACTTAATGCAATTTCATAAATACTACGAAATAACATCCCAGTAAATACCGGAATATCAGGAAGACCAATACCAAGTATTCCCATTCCAATACCAGAAATTCCAGACAATAATACATTTTCTGTCACTTTACTATTTGCCTGTTTTGAAAATGCCTTTAACGATTTTTTACTATGTCGCAATTCTTCCTCATATTCTCGTACTTTATAAACTGTTTCCATTTCTTTCTTTTCATAAGTTTTTTCAATTACTTTTGTTCCTTTTTCAAAAATCATTAAAAATGCCTTATAAAATACAGTATCTAATGTCTGCTGTAACTTTTCTGGCACTTTTTCTGCTAATAGTTGGTTAATTTTACTATCTTTTTTTTCTTGTTTAGTTTTATATAATTTTTCTTCTTTCTTTAATAATGACTCCCATTCTTTTTCGATAGGAGTTTTTCTTTGTTTCAACAACATATAACATCTCCTTTGGGTTAATTAATCCCATTACCTACTTTTAAAATATATTCCCAAAAATATCTTAACACCAAATAGAATCCTATTATTATAATAATTCTCAATAAAATTTTCCAATTTTTTCTATATTCGAAACAAATAGAAGTATCTGCTTCATAATCCCAATCTAAAGGTTCACCTGAAACTGCAATATCTATCATATCTATAAATCGAAAAATATCTTTAGTCCGATACTCCCCGTGCCATAAGAAAACAGCTCTTATTGTTCTATTTTTTGCTTTTTCTATTGGAATTTTTCCACCTCTATCATAAACTACAAAAATTCCAAATA
>CALASV010000405.1 GCA_937888895.1 uncultured Clostridia bacterium
ACCGTAAGGGCGAAAGGGAGAAGTTCTAAGATTTTCTAACTTTAAAGTTACGGTATTGACTTTGCAAAAGGATATGATTCAGCCGTTTATAGTTTGACGGATGGTGTAGTTATTCGTGTGACAGAAGGATATAATGGTTCCAATGGACTTTCTACCATTGCTATTTATTCTGAAGCGACAGGAAAAACAGTAATTTATCTTCATACAAATCCAAAAGATTCTTTAAGAACAGGTCAAACTATTGCAAAAGGAGACTTAATTGCAACAGAAGCATGGAGAGGTTGTTCTAAGGCTTCAGATGCACATACTCATGTAGAAGTAAGAAATGGATACTGTACATCTGCTGCCAAAAGCGTGAAAGATTATACATTAGAAAATGAAAATCCAACGAGCTTTTGGAATAGCCAAGGATATTCTGTAAAGTAATGTCTATTCAATAGTCAATCGGATATCGTTATCTGCTTCATCACTTTCTGTGATGAGGCAGATGATAGTATAAAATTATAATGAAACTTAATTCTATTTTGTGAAAACCGAAAATAAATTAGAAAGCTAATATTTCTTTTTTTTGATAATGTAGATGTTTTTATAAGACTAGATAAGTGGTGAATGTAACTAAAAGGTTTCTATTAGCTAAAAGAAAAAATAATTGTAAGAAAAAGAAAATTATGGTACAATATAGACATAAAAAACAGGAAATTTTTAGGAAACAAAAAAATAGCCTAAAAAAGCTTGTTTTCAGAATATTCTGGCAATTACCTGCAAAAATGAGTCTGGAAAGCCTTTATTTATGCAGGTTCTGAGAAGCCACCGTAGAAATGAACAAAGCCCAACATAGTGGGCAATAAGTCTAATTGACACCAAGCATTGCTTGTGGAATAAGTTTTATGTAATAAAAAACAAGATATTTGGAGTTGTTCCAGTATCTTGTTTTTCTATTAATATCAACAAATGAACAAAGGGAGGTCCAGTATGAAACTTACAAAAGTAGATAGAGTGCGTATGGCTGTGAGTCGTTACGAGGACAAAAATGGTCGTAGTATTTTATATCCTGTTCCAAATTGGAGTAAGGAAACGGTGACCAATCAGAAAATTAAAGAGCGTGTAGACAGTGCGAATCGTTTATATCATGTATTTTTCAAAAATGATATTCCAATGGATTTAGAGAAACATTTTGAGGAAATTTGTAAAATTGCTTCTAAGTCAAATGAGGGTACTTTGATTGGAAATTTAATGAATTATAGGGAATATGAGGCTGAAGTAAAGGGGAAAACTGTTAAGAAGCAAATTAGAAAATTTGAGTATGCTTCTTCTGGAAAAAAGGATTTAACAGATGTATTACAACTTCATATAAAACAGCGTATGAAAGAGGAATGGCAGCAGGAAGACTATAGTAAGATAGTTGTTTCTATTTTGAAGTGCATTTGTAATGGAAAAGATTATAAAGAAGAAATAAAAAGACTTTATGGATATAAAAAACGAGAATTCGTTCTTTTTATGAATTTATGTAAAGAGCAAGGTGGCAGACCTTATGTAAAAAGTACAAGTTCATTAGAAGATGTATTTAGTTTAGTAATTAAAGCTGTAGCAGAGAAGTGTAATGTAGAGGCTTATTATAAAAATGATGTAGATGCGATGGAACAAAATTTAGAAACGCAAATAGAGTTTTTAGAACAGCTTCGTACTGTAAAAGAAAAGCCAAGAAATCCAAAAGATACACCTAAAACAATAGAGTTACATAAGTTTTCTTATGAATATGCAACAGAAGAACGAATGAATGCGATTTTAGTTCGTATGAGAAAATCGTTAAAGAGAGATAATCAACGTCAAATTGCAATTAAATTGTTACAGGCAATCGCACAAATGGAAGAACAATCGTTATCATCTGTAATAAAACAAATGAAAGAAGATGAGCAACAATATCTTTTATTGAAAAAGTTTTTAATTTCAGTAAATAAAGATTATCATCATATCAATATTGTAGTATCTATGAAGAATATGGATATTAAAGTTCAGCCAAATAAAGAGCAATTAGATTTGTCTAGTGTAAAAAATGATAAAAAGAAAGTGTTGAATGAAACATTAGAACAGTATGCTTCTTCTAAAGAAAATTCGGATGAAATATTGTTGAAGATAAAAACGATATTATTTGATTATTTTTCTGTGGAAGATAAAGGAAAAAAGTTTTTGGCAATAGAAAAAATTTGGTCATTTCCAACAAATAATATACAATATTTTGATAGCGAGTTTATACCATTTTGTCCAGAGGAAGAAATGAGCAATCAACCAACGTTAGAAGATTTTTGGATAGAAGACCAAAAGACAAATAGAAAAAAAGATAGAGCAGTTAAAAAGCGAATGAATTATGTGAATTATGGAACATATTTAACGCTTACTGTGAATGAAACAGATGCCTTTCGTTTGTATTGGTGTTCTTTTATCAAAGAATATATAGAAAAAGAATGGATAAATAAGAAAGAATCTCTTCAAGAAACAGATTGTTTTACTTCGACTATGATGATAAAGTGTTGGAAACATTTGATTCGCTTTTTATGTGGGAAATATATTGATATTGGAAAATCAGTATATCATTTTGTAGTACCAGAAGATATGACAATGAAAAAAGATGTTCGATATGATGTAATCAAGTTCGAGTATGAAAACGGTATTTCTTCGTTTGCATTAGAAGTAATTAAAGCAGAAGAAACTCGTCAAAGAGCAATTGCTCATGCGACAGCAACAGCAGTATCTAATTTTTCCAGAGCTATTGTAGATTATGCTACTTTAGAATTGAAAAATTTAGAAAATGCAGAAGATATTTTGGTAATGGAAGAAAAGTTATTGAAGGAAATCATTCGACAAGATGTTGGAAAACAAATCCTTCGTTTTTATGGTGGAATGAGTAATTTTGCCGACCAAAATAGACTGATTCAAAATCAAGGTACAAAGGAAGAAGCAGAACGAAAAGAGGAAACACAAAAGCTTGTAGTAGAACTTTGGAATCATTTTAAGAAGCTTCGAAACGCCAATTTTCATTATGCAGAAGGTAGTGAAGTGAAAATTACAGGTGATTACACAGAACTTCTTATGGAAAATGACCAAAAAGCGTATGAGCAAATTGTTCGCACAAGATATTATTCTAATAATGCATCTATGTTTTATAAAGAGCAAGATATTGTTGCTTTAGTAAAACGATTATATTCTCATACAACATGGAGTGAAGCACAAATTCCAGCATTTCGTACTGTGTGGAAACAAAAAGACATGGTAGAAGATTTGGGTGCATGGAAAGAAATAAAATTATTTCCACAATGGCAAGTGGATAAAAATAAGACAACGCAGTTTACTTTAGCGTTATATTATTTGTTAAAAGAAATTTATTATCATGAGTTTATTGGTGGAACAGAAATTAAAGAGAGATTTTTTAAGGCTGTTGATAATTATGTAAATAAGTATAGAAGTAAAGAGTTTTATAATAAGGAATATTTAAATGCTGGAACGAATTTTCAAAATTATTTAAAGAAATTAGATAGAAAAGCAAGTTTTGGAATGATATGTCAATCTGTGATGCAAGAATATAACCAGCAAAATGCAAAAGCAGAAGATGAAGAAATTTATAAGCATTTCAAGATGTTACTTCCACTTTGTATCAAGCATGCCTTTCAAGCTTATATTAATGAAAAGGAACAATATGCTTTTTTAAGAAAGCCTTCTTGTTATGAAAGAATCGGTGAACCAACTTATTTAGAAGAAGTAGCAATTGAGTATCATTTTTCTTCGAATAAGAAAGATAGTAAAAAATTATATGAGTGGTATACATTAGCTCATTTTATTTCGCCACGTCAGTTGAACTTTTTTATTGGAGAATGGAAAAATTATATCCAGTATAGAAAAGATATTTTTAGAAGAAGTGAATATGCAAATCAATTTCAAAATAATTCATCTCTTTATCGCAAAGAGAAAAACGATATGGAAACAAAAGTGGCACAAGCAGAAGCAATTGTAGAAATATTAGAATTTGTACGCCAAGTGACAGGAAAAGTGTCCAACAATTTCCATGATTATTATAAAAATGAAGAAGAATATGCAAAATATATATATCAATATATTGATTTTGAATTGTTAGATAATGAAATGTATTTTAGCAGTTTGAAACAATTTTGCCAAAATACACTTCCTGATGGTGAAGTCATTGATATTTATGCCGATGCAGAAAATCCAAAAGTATTGCGTAATATCGAATTGACGAGAATGTATGCAGGTGGAGATATTCGTTTAGAAGGACATAAAAAAGTATGTCGTGATGAAATAAAAGAATATTATAAAAATAAAAAAGAAATCGTGGAAATTCAATCGAAAGGTTTATGTGAAACACCAGAGCAACAGAAAAAAGTAAAGAAACAACAAGAATTAAAAAATCGTATTACATTGAATAATGTAACAGATTATTATGAATTAACGAATGACTTGTTGGGACAATTAATTTCGTTGAGTTATTTAAGAGAACGAGATTATATGTACTTATTGCTCGGATTTTACTATATGGCGTTGCGTTCTAATGATGATTGGAATGGAGAAGTATGGAATGCAATTCGAGATGAAAAATATCAAGTAAATGGTGGATTTGTATTATATCAAGTAGTTAGTATATTTGATTTTGGTATTAAACTATTTTATAAAGACAGTAAAAATAAATGGTCAACACGAGGTGGACAACTTTCAGGTAAACTAGGAACATTTGATATGTATCATAAAACTTCATTAGCTTATGCGATTCGCTTGTTGGAAAATGAAAAATATGATGAAGATATTTCTAATCTTCGAAATTATGTGGACCACTCCAAATATTATATGAATCACGATAAAAGTTTGCTAGAACTTTATAATGAATTTTATGCGAAGTTTTTTGGATATAGCGAAAAGTTGAAACAAAATGTATTACATAGTTTCCAGTCTATTTTAGAAGATTATTTTGTCGTTTATAAAGTAAAATTTAAGGAAAAAGGATTTTATATTGATGACAATTTGGAGAGCATGATGTTTACTTATAAGTTGAAAGATAAGAAAACAACAAATGTACCAGCAAAAGATAAGGAATATTTGAAGGAATTGAAACAAGTATTGGAGTATAAAAAATAGAAAATGATTTAACTAATCATGCCAAGAATTCTCCCACCTCTATAGGTGGTGAGATGAATTGGTACAAGAAACTATCGCTTGACCATAGGAAAAAAATAGAGTATACTTAATTCAGTAGTAATGAAAAAAAAGGTGTGATTCTAATGAATTTAGATACTAATAATCATTCAGTATTTCTACTGAATTATCATTTGGTATTAGTAGTGAAATATAGAAGAAAAGTGATAGATGATGTGATTTGTGTTAGATTAAGAGAAATCTTTGAACGGATTGCATCAAATTATAATATTGTCGTTTTGGAGTGGAATCATGACAAAGACCATGTCCATATTTTATTCAAAGCAGAACCAAACAGCGAATTATCCAAATTTATTAACGCATATAAATCAGCGAGTAGTAGACTTATCAAAAAAGAGTTTCCTTGGATTCGGAAACAACTTTGGAAGGAATATTTTTGGTCTCGCTCCTTTTGTTTATTGACTACAGGTGGAGTAACTATAGAAACCATCCAACAATAAAGACTGTATAAGGCGATATTGTCTTATACAGCAGTAGTGGAAGAAGCAAGAAACCCCCACTTCTAAGCGAAGCGAAAGTGGTGGGAGTAGTTCACAGAGAAAGGAGCAGCATGGGACAGAGAAAGAGCAATTGTTGTAAGAATTCGGGCATGGTCAGTACCTCACGATTTTGTTTTTTTCTTGATTATTTCAAAGGTCTCCTCGGGTTTAATCTCTCTAGCCTTTTCAATCAGCTCATCTGTTGTTTTCCCCATCGCTGAGAGTACAACTACCACATCATGCCCTTTTTTATAATCTTCAATAATAATGTTGGCAACGTTAAATACCTTTTCGGCATTGGCAACCGACGAGCCGCCGAACTTGTAAACAATAAGTGACATTTATAATACCTCCGTATTAGAGCATGGTGTGTAAAATTTTATAGTTTTTAAGGTGTACTAGTGACTGAAGCTTTTCTAATACTTCGCTTTCAGCCATTTCTTTAGTTAGAATTCCAATTTCCTGACGGAATTCGTTCATAACGTAGCTTTCAAAGCGGTTGTTAAAGGCTGTAACAAATTCGGTTTTTAAAGCGCTGTAATCATCACCCTTTAAGGTAATGTAATATTTACCGATTTCGTTA
>CALASV010000406.1 GCA_937888895.1 uncultured Clostridia bacterium
AATATCATAGAGGCTGTTGCACGAAGCAAAAAGAAGACAAGATATCATTTTTAACTCAAAATTTTTATATCTTGTATGAAGTTACTTAATGCGACAGCTTTCCTTATATGTTGGTAATCAATAGAAAATAAAAAAGGAAGTCTTCTTAGACTTCCTTTTTAACTATCATGCGGAAAAAGGGACTTGAACCCTCACGGTCGTAGACCACATGATCCTTAGTCATGCCTGTCTGCCAATTCCAGCATTTCCGCATTTACTTAGTATTTCCTAAGCACATTGGTTATTATATACCATAACTTTGATTTTGTAAACCCCTAAATTTAAATTTTTTAAAAAAATGGTTACTATTCAGCTATATAGGTTGATTTAATTTTATAGGTTATATTCTGATGTAAAGATTACGCACCAACTTGATGCACAAATTTTAAAGAATGAAATTGTATCTCAAGTACAAAGTAATAAAGAAATAATTTTTATGATTCCTTGGGGCATCATAAAGTTATTATGGATAAATGCAAAGATAATCAACAGAAGGCATTATTTTTTGTGCAAAAAACTTTAGAAAATGCTTGGTCAAGAGCAGTATTGTTAAATTTTCTTGATACAAATTTATTTGATAGATATGGAAAAGCAATTACAAACTTTGAATTTACGCTTCCATTAGAACAAAGTGATTTGGCACAAGAGATTACAAAAGACCCTTATAATTTTGATTTTTTAACATTAACGCAAAATTATAATGAAAAAGAATTAAAAGATGCATTAATGGATAATATTACAGCATTTCTATTAGAACTTGGGAGTGGATTTGCATTTGTAGGGCGTGAATATCGGATTGAAATTGGAAATACAGAGAATTTTATTGATATGTTATTCTATAATATAAAATTGCATTGTTATGTAGTTGTAGAAGTAAAAGTCACAGCATTTGAACCATCTTTTACAGGACAACTTGGAACATATGTGGTTGCTGTTAATCATATATTAAAATCTGATATGGATGCTCCAACTTTAGGTTTATTAGTTTGTAAATCTAAAGATAATATTCAAGCAAAATATGCAATCGAATCTAGTAGTCAGCCATTAGGAATATCAGAATATGAACTTTCTAATTTAATACCAGATGATTTCAAAGGTACATTGCCAACAATAGAAGAGATAGAGGCTGAACTAAACGAACAAAAAAATAAATGATTTATTAAAGTTGTTTTCCTTATGTTTATTAAAAGGAAAACAACTTTTTATGGTAGTAATATTCAGGCAGATTAGTTTAATTATTTAGGAATGTAGATATTATCTATTTTTTGAATAAATTCTAAGTTATATGAAGCACAATAACCATTTAATTTTTCCATAATTCGTTTTGCTTCTTCCCCTGTTTGTGGAGTAGGTTGGTAATTATTTCTATCAGTCACAGAAGAAATACTACAAGGAATAATTTCTATTTGATTATCAGGTACGAATACATCATCAATAAAAGTAAATGTTTGACGGAAAATAATGGTATCTTTATCTTTTGGATTTGTATTACCACCGAAACAGAAATTACCTAAACTGTAAACAATATAGCTATCTTTATATTTTTCGATTGGTTGTAATACATGAGGATGATGACCAATTACTAAATTAGAACCATGGTCAATAGCATAGTAAGCAAGTTTTTGTTGTTCTTCCGTAATTGTAGTAGCTCGTTCTACGCCCCAGTGAAAAGAAGTAATGATTAAGTCTACTTCTTTTGATTTTGCCTCAGTAATCGTTGTATCTAATAATTTTTTAGAACCTGCTAAACCGTTACGGAGAGCATAAATCGAAATAAGTGCAATTTTTTTATCTTTGATTGTCGTGTAACTTACGATATCTTCATAAGAGTAAAGAATATTTGCTTCAGTTAAAATATCTCTTGTATCATTATGGCTTTGTGTACCATAGTCAGAACTGTGATTGTTAGCGAGAGAAACTGCTTCTACAGAACCAAGAGTTAATATATTTACATAAGAGGGGTCGCCACGGAATGCATAAGTTTTATCTTTTCTTGTTCCACCAGAGGAAAGAGTACCTTCTAAATTTACTAATGTTAAGTCATCTGTAGAAAAATAAGGAAGTACATTGGCAAAAAAGTAAGCATCGTCTTGGACTTTATTGTAAACGCTATAAAAATTGTAAGTAGAGTTTTGATTGATGACATCACTACCTAATGTAACATCACCAGCAAAAGAAAAGGTAAGATTAGTTACGACAGGAGTTGGTGTCGGAGTTACTGTAGGTGTCGGAGTTAAGGTAGGAGTTGGTGTTGCAGTATTTGTAGGAAAGGGAGTAGCTGTAGCAGTGATTTCTATATTGGAATCAGAATTAGGCGACTGACAACTACAAAAAGAAAAGATGCTAATTAATGTAAAAAAGTAAAATATCGGTTTAGATGAAAGCATGATGTTCTCCTTTGTCATTCTAATTTTTTATAAAAATAAAAAAAGTCGTTTCCTTTTCAAGAAAGGAAATGCCGACTTTAAAATTTTATTATAGTCATAATAAAAATATTGTTATAGTGCAGATAAGGGGACTTGAACCCCTACCCAAGTACATGGACATGAACCTGAATCATGCGCGTCTGCCAATTCCGCCACATCTGCAAATCACCTATAAAAATATACCATTAAAAGTAATCTTTGTCAACGACTTTTTAGTTGGAGTTTTTCCTAAACCATGCTATAATAAGAGAAGAAATAACATAATTTGGAGGGTGTATGGACTTACGGGAATTATACGAAAAGATAGAGCTACCATTGGAAATGGTAGAGCAGTTAGTACAAATAGAGAAAGAGGTTTCTTTGACAGATGTGGAATCATTGTTACAAGAAATGATACAGCAAGAAACAGCAGAGAAAGCTTACAACGAATTATCAGCATATTTGAAAGAAGATAAGGGCAATATGAAAATGTTGTATTGTCAGTTAGAGTGTGCTAGAAGAACTTATGAGAACTATAAACAATTACAAATTTCAGATAAAATTTATATAGATACGATGAAGTGTTTCTCTCGTTTTGCTAATGAGTGTAAAAAGAGAAATGGTGCATATTTTTTTGATAGAGGTTGGTGGACGTATCGTCAAATTAGTATGAAATTATTTCGGATTGGTGCTTTGGAATATGAGTTATGTCAAAAAGAGAAGGAATTTATGATTAGTATACATATTCCTTCGGATGCAATATTTGGAAAAGTACAAGTAGATAATTCGTTAAAAGAAGCGAAAGCATTTCTTCATCAATTTTATCCATTATATGATAATGCGATATTTTATTGTGATTCTTGGTTGTTATCACCTGCATTGGAAAGTCTATTATCAGAAGAATCTAATATTTTAAATTTCCAAAAGAGATTTCAGATTACAAAAGTATACGAGGAAGCGAATGATTTTTTAGAATGGTTGTTTCAAAGTCCAGAAAATATAGCGTATAAACAGTTACCAGAACATACTTCTTTACAACGAAAAGCAAAACAATGGATATTAGATGGCAAAAAAATAGGAGTTGCTTATGGAGTATTAAAATAGTAATGGTCAGAAAGGAGAGCATAATGAAATGAAGCTCATTTTCTTGACAGATGATAAGGAAGAAATTATTGGGAAATTAGAGGAACTATTTAGAAAAGAAAATTATAAAGAAATTATATCGGAGAGGAATGGAGTTTCTGTTTCTATTATTCAGTCAAAAGAACAACATTTTTTAGAAGAGAAAGTATTATTAAAAAAATTGATATTGCAAATGTATCAAGAAGCTAGTATATCTATAGGAAATTTATTAGAATTTGATGGAATCTGTATGGATTTATTGACACATGAAGTCACAGCGTATTGTCAAGTAGTAAAATTGACAAAAACAGAGTATTCGATATTGAAGATTTTTTTACAGCATCCAGAGGAAGTAGTGCAAAAGCAAATTTTTTTAGAACATAATGAAGATTATTTAGATTGTGTGGAAAATTCTTTGAAAGTACATATTAGTAATCTACGAAGAAAATTGAAAGAAATTACAGGAAATGATTATATTGAATGTGTAAGAGGTGTGGGATTTATGTTGGTACATCCAAAGTGAGATATTTTTAAAGTATTTATGTAGTTGGTTTTGGAAATACTTTAACTGAATCACGAATATTCGATGGACTAAAAAAGGAGTTTTTTATGTGTACAGCAATCAATATGACAACAAAAGACCATTATTTTGGTCGCAATTTAGATTTAGAATATTCTTATCAAGAAACAGTAACGATTACGCCTAGAAATTATCCATTTATATTTCGAACAATGGGTAAAATGGATAAGCATTATTCTATCATTGGAATGGCTTATGTGATAGATGGATATCCATTGTATTATGATGCAACGAATGAAAAAGGGGTTAGTATTGCGGGATTACGATTTGCTGGAAATGCAGTTTATTTTGAAGAAGTAGAGGAAAAAGACAATGTATCTCCATTTGAATTGATTCCGTGGATATTGTGTCAATGTGCAACAATGGAAGAAGTAAAACAGTTGTTAATTCAAATAAATTTAGTCAATATAGCATTTAGTGAACAATTACCGCTGACACCATTACATTGGATGATTTCTTATCAAGAAGAATCTATTGTAGTAGAATCAACGAAAAGTGGTTTACATGTTTATGAGAATAAGGTAGCAGTGTTAACAAATAATCCACCATTTGAATTACAATTGTGGAATCTTTCTAATTATATGGGGTTATCAAAGGATAGCTTACAAAATTGTTTTTCTGAGAGAATATTATTAGAAGAATATAGCAGAGGAATGGGTGCAATAGGGCTTCCGGGAGATTTATCTTCTATGTCAAGATTT
>CALASV010000407.1 GCA_937888895.1 uncultured Clostridia bacterium
CTGTTACGGATTTTCTTTCAGACTATGATAAATTACGGCAAGTCCTCTTAGAAACATTAAACTATTCTCCTACCATTTTTCGTTTTCCAGGTGGTAGCTATTGTTCTTATGGAACTTGTATTCGAGAGGCTTTAATTTCAGAAATGACAAGGCGTGGCTATACCTATTATGATTGGAACGTAAGTGCCGAGGATTCTGTAGGCACAGTCACAGCCCATTCTATCCATAAAAATATTTTTCCAAAAGTATATGAATATTCTTCTCCTGTCATTCTAATGCATGATTCTGCAAGTAATCGTCTAACAGCAGAACTATTACCCGATATTATCGAGGAATTACAGGCAAATGGTTATACTTTTGATACATTAGAACTTCGAGAACCTTTACATTTCGGAGAATAATTATAATAATATGCCAGCAAATTAGTATATAATTTACTGGCATATCATTAATTATCTATTATTATTTTTCATACAAAAATTTTTCTGGTAAAGTTACCTTAAAATCATTTGCTAAATCACGAAAATTTTGTGGAGTGATTGTCTGTAACTTATCTGGTCTCATTGATAACATCTTTACTAAAATTTCTGCTGCCTTTTCTACAGTATGTAATAAACCAAATGTTAAATCAAAATCTTCACCAGAAGCAAACATACCATGATGAGCCCAAATAGCTACATCATACTGTTTCATTAACTTACTTGTTTCAACTGCAATATCTCTACCACCTGGAACCATCCAAGGCACTACGCCAATACCACTTGGGAATACCACTGGACATTCTGTTGCCATTTCCCAAAGTTCTCTTGTAAATACTTCGTCTGTCAATGGTAATACAAAAGTAAGAGCAATTACATTTGTTGTATGAGCATGATAAATTACTCTATGCTTTCCACCACTTGCTAACATCTTTACTTCATGATTCATCAAATGAGAAGGAAGTTCGGAAGTTGGTCTTCCACCATTTACTAATCCCCATACAATACGATAATTTTCACCCTTATCATCTAATTCAATCATGCAAATGGAATCTTCTGGCTTAATAATTACATTACGGAAATATTTTCCACTTCCTGTCACAAGGAAATACTCCCCTGCTAATTCTGGTACGGTTGTTCCAATTGGTTGCCAATCTTTACACTCAAAGTTTTCCTTTACAGAGTCTACTTCCTCTTTCTTTACACGATAAGAAAGATTACCGCCATTTCTCTCATGCCACCCCTGCTCCCAACCATCGTTTGCCATGCGAATAAACCCTTGTACAAATTCTGCATCTAAAAATTTCATGTTTCCTTCCTCCTTTTTATATCACAATAGGGCTGTCCAAAAGTTAAACAGCCCCTTGTTTTTTAATTCTTTTCGTTAATATAGTTCATTAACCCATCTGCTTTCATAATTCTTTGCATAAATTCAGGGAATGCCTGTCCTTTATAAGACTGACCTGTTGTAATATTTGTAATAATACCATTATCAAAATCTACTTCTACTTCCTGACCTGCTTCAATTGCTTTTGCAGCTTCTGGACATTCTAAAATTGGCAAACCAATATTAATCGCATTACGATAGAAAATACGAGCGAAAGTTTCTGCAATAACACAACTAATACCTGCTGTCTTAATTGCTAATGGAGCGTGTTCTCTAGAAGAACCACAACCAAAGTTCTTATTTGCTACCATAATATCGCCTGTCTTTACTTTCTTTACAAAATCTTTATCAATATCTTCCATACAATGAGATGCTAAATCTTTTGCATCAGAACTATTTAAATATCTTGCTGGAATAATTACATCTGTATCTACATTGTCACCATATTTATGTACAATTCCTCTTGCCTTCATCTTTATTATCTCCTATTTAAACACCTATATTTTTTAAGATACAATAAGCCTTTTTATTTCGACTCATCTTTTAACACTACCTATAATCCTAATTGGGCTGGTTCAGAAATCTTACCTGTTACAGCACTTGCTGCTGCTACTGCTGGACTTGCAAGAT
>CALASV010000408.1 GCA_937888895.1 uncultured Clostridia bacterium
GCTACTATTATTGAACCAACTTCTGGAAATACAGGAATTGGATTAGCATCTATGGCAGCAATCAAAGGATATAAAACCATGATTGTTTTGCCAGATACCATGAGTGTAGAACGCAGAAATATTATGAAAGCATATGGAGCAGAAATTGTATTATCCGATGGCAAACTTGGTATGAAAGGTGCAATTGCAAAAGCAGAAGAATTGCATCCAAATAGTTTTATTCCAGAACAATTTGAAAATACCGCCAATGTAAATGCACATAGAAAAACAACAGGACCAGAAATTTGGGAAGATGCGAATGGAAATGTGGATATCTTTGTAGCAGGTGTTGGAACTGGTGGAACAATTACAGGTGCTGGTGAATTTTTAAAATCACAAAAATCAGATATAAAAGTAGTTGCAGTAGAACCAGCAACTTCTCCATATCTTTCGAAAGGTGTCGCAGGTACACATGGAATACAAGGAATTGGGGCAGGGTTTGTCCCAACGATTTTAAATACCGAAATTTATGATGATATTTACATCGTAAAGGACGAGGAGGCTTTAGATACCGCAAAAAGACTTGCAAGAGAAGAAGGTCTGATGGTAGGTATTTCAAGTGGAACGAACGTTGCGGCAGCCTTGAAACTGGCAAAAAAGCTTGGAGAAGGAAAGACTGTTGTAACGGTACTTCCAGATACAGCAGAACGCTATTTTTCAACACCACTGTTTGAGGAATAATAATTTAGGCAGTTTTCAACTTAGAGGAAGGTTGAAAACTGCCTTTTTTTTAGGGGATTGCGAATCATTTGCTTTTGCATTATAATCTAAATAAAATGCATAGCTTAGAATGGAGGAAAATTGTGAAAGTTGTATTACAAAATTTAACAAAAAAATTCCCAAATCGTAATAAAAAAGCACATGATGATGTGATTGCGGTCAACGATTTTACATTTGAGATTCCAGATGGCACATTGATTGGTTTATTAGGTCCTTCTGGTTGTGGTAAAAGTACGACATTAAATTTGCTTTGTGGACTGCAAAAGCCAACGAGTGGTAAAATCTTTTTTGGAGAAGATGATGTAACAAATCTGCCAGTAGAAAACAGAGGTGTAGGTATGGTGTTTCAGAACTACGCTTTATATCCACATCTGACAGTAAAACAAAATATTATGTTCCCATTGGAAAATCTGAAGGGAAAAGACAAGTTGACAAAGGAGCAGATGTCTGAAAAAGCGTATGAAGCTGCTAAATTAGTGCAAATTGAAGCTCTCATGGATAGAAAACCAAAGGAACTTTCTGGTGGTCAGCAACAGCGTGTAGCGATTGCACGAGCACTTGTGAAGATGCCACGCGTACTTTTATTAGATGAGCCATTGTCAAACTTAGATGCAAGACTTCGTTTGCAGACAAGAGAAGAAATCAGACGTATTCAGAGAGAAACCGGTATTACAACTATTTTTGTTACGCATGACCAAGAGGAAGCAATGAGTATTTCGGATTTGATTGTTGTAATGAAAGATGGTGTTGTTCAGCAGATTGGAAAGCCACAGGATGTATATGATGAGCCAGTCAATCTGTTTGTAGCTCGTTTTCTTGGCACACCACCAATCAATACGTTTTCGGGTGTTGTAAAACATGGTAAGTTGTATATTGGTGAGGATGCCGTTCTGGATGTGCCAAAACTTACGGACCAAGAAGTAAAAATAGGCATTCGTCCAGAAGGATTTATACTGAATGAAAATGGTAAATTCTGCTGTCGGTTGCATGGTGTGGAAGTAATGGGTCGTGATATTAGTGTTGTTTCTACGCATTCGGCATCGGACAACCCGTTTGTGCGTTCTATTATCAGTGCGGAACATAGAGTGAATACGGCTTCCGAAACCGTTCGGTTTGATTTAAAGCCAAATAAAGTCTTTATTTTTAGCAAAGGAACAGAAGAACGAATTGATACATAAAAAAGGAGAAGTGAAGATGGATAGAAGAACTGCGAAAGCATGGTTATATTTATTACCTGCTATTTTGTTTTTGGGTGTTTTCATGGTATATCCTTTGATTGATGTTTTTATTTATTCGTTCGAGGAAGGATATAACTTTTCATCCCAGACTTTTTTTGATATTGGCGGGTATAATTATTCTTATGTATTGCATGACGCGTATTTTTTACAGGCGTTAAAAAATACATTTATTTTAGTTATTATTACCGTACCGCTTTCTACGGGTATTGCGTTGTTGATTTCGGTTGGACTCAGTTCCATTCAGAAATTGCGTGATTTATTTCAGACGATTTATTTTTTGCCTTATGTAACAAATACATTGGCAGTCGGTTTGGTATTTATGATTTTATTTAAAAAGACACCGTATACCGATGGGTTTGCCAATATGGTGATTCATTTGTTTGGAGGTCCTACGATTGATTTTATTGACGGACCATATTGGGCAAAAATGTTTGTTTTATGTTTTTATACGATTTGGGTTGTTATGCCGTTTAAAGTACTGATTTTGACGAGTGCGTTAGCTTCTGTCAATCAAGAATATTACAATGCGGCAAAAGTAGATGGTACATCAAAGTTCCGTATTTTTAGACGCATTACATTGCCGATGATTTCACCGATGTTGTTTTATCTTGTCATTACAGGTTTTATTGGTGCGTTTAAGGCATACAGCGACGCAGTAGCATTATTTGGTACAGATTTGAATGCGGCAGGTATGAATACAATCGTAGGTTATATTTATGATATGTTGTATGGAAATAGTGGTGGTTATCCGTCTTATGCATCGGCAGCAGCTATTATTTTGTTTGGTATTGTGTTGACGATTACTTGTATTAATTTACTTGTCAGCAAACGGTATGTACATTACTAAAGGAAAGGAAGGCAAGCGATGGAAAACCAGTTTGATTTTGAAAAAATAGAGCAAAGTGCGAAAAAAAGACAAAAGATTACAAGTAGTGTTACATACATTCTTTTGACGATTTGGGGACTCTTTGTTTTATTTCCATTTTATTGGATGTTACTTACCTCAATAAAAAGTTATAGCTCTTACAATTCGGAATATATTCCAAAATTATTTACTTTGTCACCAACATTGCAAAATTATGCAGATGCGTTTACGAGTGTGCCATTAGGACAGTATTTTTTAAATACGATTTTATTTACGGTCGTAACAACTGCGATTATGCTTATTGTGACGGTGCTTGCGGCATTTGCATTTGCAAGACTAGAATTTAGAGGAAAAAACCTTGTATTTACGTTGTTTTTATCTCTGATGATGATTCCAAATGAATTAGTAATTATTACAAACTATGTTACGATTACAAATTTAGAGTTGCGTAATACATTTACGGGTTTGATTTTGCCGTCAATTACTTCTATCTTTTATATTTATTTATTAAAGGAAAATTTTGAGCAGATTCCAGATGAATTGTATTATGCAGCGAAAGTAGATGGTACTTCGGATTTTAAGTATTTGAGAAGAGTGCTTGTGCCAATTTGTAAGCCGACACTTGTAACGATTACGATTTTAAAAGTTATTGAGTGTTGGAACTCGTATGTATGGCCAAGACTCGTGACAGACAAGCAAGAATATTTCCTTGTGTCAAACGGTATTCAGGAAATTCGTGAGAATGGTTTTGGTCGTGAAAATATTCCAGCAATGATGGCAGCAGTTGTTGTCATTTCTGTTCCATTGATTGTATTGTTTTTGATATTCCGTAAGAAAATTATGGCTGGTGTGGCAAGAGGAGGTACAAAGGGATGAGGAAACATGGAAAAAAAGTGTGTGCCATTGTGTGTGCTGTTTTGAGTAGTATATTTATGTTCACTGGTTGTCATGGCTCAGAAGGACTTCGTGCATTTGAAATTCCGGAGGAATTTGATACAACAAGACAGTATGAAATTGTATTTTGGGCAAAAAATGATACGAATAAGTTACAGACGGATATTTATGCACAGGCAATTGAGGATTTTGAAGAAATGTATCCGAATGTAACCGTGAATCTGCGACTTTATACGGATTACGGTAAGATTTATAATGATGTAATTACGAATATCGCTACAAATACTACACCGAATGTGTGTATTACATATCCGGACCATATTGCAACCTATCTGACAGGAAAAAATCAGGTGGTTCCCTTGGAAGATTTGTTTGCAGATGAAAAATACGGACTTGGTGGTTCAGAGATTATCTTTGACGGCCCTACAAAAGAAGAAATTATTCCGAAGTTTTTAGAGGAATGTGCATTCGGAGGACATTATTATGCACTTCCTTATATGCGTTCCACGGAAGCGTGTTATATTAACAAAACCTATGTGGAAGCTTTAGGGTATACTTTGCCGGAAAAATTAACATGGGATTTTGTGTTTGAAGTATCTGAAAAAGCCATGGAACAGGATGAGGACGGCAACTTTTTGATAAACGGACAAAAGGTTATGATTCCTTTTATCTATAAGTCCACAGATAATATGATGATTCAGATGCTTCGTCAAAAAGGATATGATTATTC
>CALASV010000409.1 GCA_937888895.1 uncultured Clostridia bacterium
ATCATCTCCAATACCACAACCAAACGCTGCTATCATTGTTTTTATTTCATTGTTGACTAAAATTTTCTCTAATGGTGCTTTTTCTACATTTAAAATTTTACCACGAAGTGGAAGAACAGCTTGTGTTTTTCTATTTCTTGCTGTTTTTACAGTACCACCAGCAGAATCACCTTCGACAATGTAAATTTCACATTCTTCGGCTTTTTTAGAGGAGCAAGAGGCTAATTTACTTCTTGTATCTACATCATTTAATTGTTTTAAAATGGCATTTCTAGCTTTATCTCCAGCTTTTCTTGCATTGTAAGATTTCATTGTATTATCAAGAATTGCACGAAGTTCTTCAATATTTTTATCAAAATATCTAGTCACTTCAGCAGAAAAAACTTCCTCGACAGCTACTTTGGCATCGGTATTGCCAAGTTTCGTCTTTGTCTGTCCTTCAAATTGTGGGTCAGGGTGTTTAATCGAAACGATGGAAATTAATCCATTACGAATATCTTTTCCATCGAAATTTTCATCTTTTTCTTTTAAAATACCAAGTTCTCTCGCATATTTATTCATAATACGAGTTAATGCGTTTTTGAAGCCAGTGACTAATGTACCACCATCGACTACATTAATTCGATTACAATAAGCATTGATTTGTTCTTGATAATTATTTGTATAAGTAAAGGCAACTTCTACTTCAATATCTCCACTAGCTCCTTCAATATAAACAGGTTCGCTAAGAAGTAGTTTTACATCAGAAGTATCTTTTATTGCTGTTTTTGTAATATAAGATACAAAACTTTTAATTCCTTCTTCTTCATAAAAGACCGTTTTTGTACCACGAATTTCATCTGTAAAAGTTAAACGAAGTCCTTTATTTAAGTAAGCAGACTCTTTTAAACGTTTTGTAATAATCTCTGGTTTAAACTCTACTGTTTCAAAAATAGTATCATCAGGATAAAATATTACTTTTGTACCAGTATCTGCTTTTGTGCATTTTCCAACAATCGGAAGTAATCCATCGACTAATTCAGTAACAGGATGTCCACCGTTTTCATATATGTCACGATAGATTTTACCTTCTTTTTTTACTTCTACAATCATTTTAGAGGATAAGGCGTTGACTACAGATGCACCTACACCATGCAAACCACCAGATACTTTATATACATTACTTGCAAATTTACCACCTGCATGTAAAATCGTATAGACAACACGAACGGTAGGAATATGTTTTGTTGGGTGAATATCGACAGGAACTCCTCGTCCATGGTCTGTAATGGCAATACCACCATCTTTTTGTAATATAATTTCAATTTGGTTGCAAAAACCTGCCAAATGTTCATCAATACCGTTATCTAAAATTTCCCAGATTAAGTGATGAAGACCACGAGAACCTGTACTTCCAATATACATACCGGGACGTTTTCTTACAGCTTCTAAGCCTTCTAATACTACAATCTGACTTCCATTATATTGCTCCATAAATAACCTTCCTTAAAAAATAAAATGTATGTTCGGTTTTTAAGTATAACACACTTTGAAGTGATTTTTCAATAGCTAAAATAATATAGGTTTTTTATTGTATTTTGAACAAAACAACTGTATAATACAGTATAATCTTTATGATAGTTAAGAAAGGTGGTAAAAATTGAAATTATCAAGAGCAAAAATAAAAAAAGGAATTAAAGTGACATTAAAAGGAATGACGACATTTCGACCTCATAAATATTATCGTATGAGGTATTTTGGGTATAGAGAGCATTGTCCATTAGTGGAACATAGAATTTTATTAGAATCGATTCAAGGAAAACAGCCATTAGATAATGTGGCATCTATATTAGAAGAGCTTGCAACAAATAAAGCGTATGCACAGTATGAACTTTATTTATCTAGTGATAAAAAATTTAGACAAGAGAGAGAAGACTATTTAAAACGTCATGGAATAGAACAGAGAGTAACATTAGTAGACACGGAATCAAATCGTTATTATAAATTGTTAGCAACAGCAAAATATTTGATATCAGAAACAAGTCTGTTATATATATATACAAAACGAGAAGGTCAAGTATATTTAAATACTTGGCATGGAACACCATTAAAAACATTAGGTAGAAATAAAAAGAATAGTTATGCGATTGTAGGAAATGAACAAAAGACATTTTTAGATGCTGATTTTTTACTTTGTCCAAATCAATATACGATGGACACATTAGTAGAAGATTATATGTTAGAAAACTTTGGAAAAGCGAAAATATTGTTGACAGGATATCCGAGAAATACAATATTTTTTCATATAGAGAAACGAAATGAAGTAAGAAAACAATTCGGATTAGAAGAAAAACAAGTATTTGCTTATATGCCAACATGGAAAGAAGTGATGGGTACAACGACTCATGCTGTACGAAAACAGCAAATGCAACAGTTTTTAGAAGAATGGGATGCATTACTTTCTGATAATCAAGTGCTTTATGTAAATTTACATTATGCGAACGCATTTCAATTAGAGAATAAAGAATATAAACATATTCGATTTTTTCCACAACATTGTGGAGTATATGAGTTTTTAACAGCCGTAGATGCGTTAGTAACTGATTATTCTAGTGTGATGTTTGACTATGCATTGACTGGTCGAAACATTGTATTATTTACTTATGATAAAGAAGAATATCGTAACTACCGTGGTTTGCATATAGATTTGTCAGAACTCCCATTTCCACAAGCAAATACCGTGCAAGAAGTAATTAGGCTGTTAAATCAAGAAAAACAGTACGATGATACTAAATTTTTAGAAACATTTTGTTGTTATGAGCAAAAGCAGGTGACAAGTGCATTATGTCAACGAGTGATTTTAGGTCAAAGTAGTACTCTAATAGAAGAAAAAGAAATTCCATATAATGGAAAGAAAAACATCATGTTTTATATTGGTGGGTTTGAAAAAAATGGTTTAACAACAGCAGGTTTAAACTTACTGCATAATTTAGATACAGAAAAATACAATTATGGTGTTGTTTATTGTATGGATAGTTTAAAAAAGCATCCAGAAGAATTAAAATTATTGCCAGAATATATATCTTATTTTGGATTTTATTATTTTAGAGCAGCTACGGTATTAGAATCTATTCCTTATGTATTGTGGAGAGAAGTGCGTAGATTACCTTATTCGTTTATTAAACGAGTGTTGTCAAAAATCGGAGAACGAGGTGGAAAACGTATTTTTGGAGATTGTCGTATCCACCATATGGTGCAATTTTCAGGGTATGTAGAAGAAATGATTGCGATTGCAGAACAGTTGCCATGTAAATGTAGTATTTATGTGCATAGTGATATGGAAAAAGAAATTGCTACTCGTGGAAATGCCAATAAAGGATTATTAAGTCATGCATATAAATGCTATGATAATGTAGCTGTCATTACAGAAAATATGATTCCACCAACAAGACGAATTGCTGAAAGTGTCAAAGAAAAAGGTGCGAAAGAAGCAGATATTCATCTTTGTAATAATGTGATTGACTATAAACGCATTCGAGAAATGGGTAATAAAGAATTGCAGTTTGACAAAGTCACCGTAATGAACCACCAAGAGGAGAAGTTAAGAAAGGCACTTGCTTCTGATGCAAAGAAATTTATTTCGGTTGGACGATTTTCGATAGAAAAAGGACATGAGCGTTTGATTAAAGCATTTGAACAATTGCATGAGGAACAACCAAATACTTGTTTAATTATTGTAGGTGGTCATGGTGTATTGTATGAAAAAACAGTGAAACAAGTAGCAGAGTCTTCTTGTCCGAATGCGATTTTCTTAGTAAGATATATGTCAAATCCTTATCCATTGATAAAACAATGTGATTATTTTGCACTTTCTTCCTTATATGAAGGGTTTGGTTTAGTTATAGTAGAAGCTGATGTATTAGGACTTCCTTGTTTTTCAGTCAATATTCCGGGACCAAGACCTTTTATGGAACAGTACGGTGGTATGTTAGTAGAGGATAGTCAAAAAGGATTGTTAGATGGTATGAAAGCTTGTATGAATGGTACGATACCAGAGCGATTAAACATTGATTATGAGCAATATAATAGACAAGCAGTGGCACAGTTTGAGTCATTGATAGAATAAGGCAGGTGTGGAATAAGTTTATGAAAAAACGACTTCAAAAAATAAAAAACACATATCGTAAAATCAAAGGAAAAGTAAAAAAAGGGCTATTTCGTAAGAAAATGTATCTTTGGTATCAAGAACATTGTCCAATTGATGAAAAGGCAATTTTATTAGAGTCACAGCAAGGTGGTTCGCTTGGTAGTAATATTTTTACTTTATTAAAAGAATTATGTGAAAATAAAGAGTATGCACAGTATCGTTTATATCTTTCTTGTACAGAAGTAGCTCTAAAAGATAGACAAAGATTTTTAGAACGATATGGGTTACAAGATAGAGTGAAAATCGTGTCACTTGGAAGAAATGAATATTTTAAAGTACTTGCGACAGCAAAGTATTTAATCAATGATAATACGTTTATTTTTGTTTTTATGAAACGTCCAGAACAAGTATATTTGAATACATGGCATGGGACACCATTAAAAACATTAGGAAAGAAAATTAAGCAAGACTTTGCAGGAATTGGAAATGCACAGCATAATTTATTGACGGCTGATTATTTGTTATATCCAAATGAGTTTACAAGAAATTTAATGATAGAAGATTATATGCTTTCTAATTTAGGTCATGCAAAGGTATGGTTGACAGGTTATCCAAGAAATTCGGTATTTTTATCAGATAATCGTAGAGAGCAGATTAGAAAAGAATGTGGTATCGAGCAGATGGAAGTATATGCTTATTTACCAACATGGCGTGGTGTTATCGGAAAAGTAACAAGTGAACAACAGAACGCAAGATTGTACGAGTATTTAAAAGAATTAGATGGAAAGTTAAAAGACAATCAAAGAGTTTATGTGAAATTGCATCCAGTGAGTGTCAAAGAAATTGATTTAAGTGCATTTCATAAGGTAGTGCCATTTCCAGCACAAGACTATGATACGTATGAGTTTTTAAATGCGACCGATGGTTTAATTACCGATTATTCTAGTGTATTTTTTGATTATGCTGTATCTCGCAGAAAAATTATTTTATTTACTTATGATAAAGAGGAATATATTGCAGATAGAGGATTTTATTTTTCGTTAGATGAATTACCATTCCCACAAGTAAGTACCGTAGATGGATTATTAGCTTGTATGAATGCAGAAAAATCTTATGATGATACTAAGTTTTTAAATACATTTTGTGCGTATGAACAGGAAGATATTACAAATGTCGTATTAAAACGATTTTTATATAATGAGCCAAGTTCATTGATTCAGGAAAGTGAAATAGAAGATAATGGAAAGCCAAATGTAATATTTTATTTAGGAGGCTTTGGTGAAAATAAGATTACAAAAGCTGGTGTACAATTATTACATGAATTAGATAAAGAAAAATATAAATTTACAGTTATTTTCCGTATTGGTGATTTAAAGAAACATCAACAACGATTATTACAATTGCCAGAAGAAGTAACACATTTAGGATATTATGATACGAGAAGTTTGAATGTATGGGATGCTTTTGTTTATAAATTGTGGGAAGATTGGAAAATATTACCTTATAAATTAGCGAAAAAAATCATTAGCAAACGTTCTCGTAATGAATTGACACGAATTTTAGGTGGTTGTCGTGTCGATGCCATTGTTCAGTATACTGGATATACAAATGATATGATTGCAATGTTGGAAGAAATGCCTTGTAAGAGAATGATATTTGTGCATAATGATATGGCAAAAGAGATTGCCGAAAAGAAGAAAATCAATCGTGCTTTATTAAGTGAGGCATATCAAACGTATGATATGGTTGTAGTAACAGCACCAGAATTAAGAGAATCCACAGAACAACTTGCTGGTGGGCAAAGTGACAATATTGTTGTTATTACGAAAGCAAGTGACTATGAAAAAGTTTTAGACAAGTTATTACAATAGTAAGTCAAGTGGATACTCGTAACCGAATAGCTACTATTGTAGCTATTCGGTTAAATGCCATATATCTATATCTCAAATAATGATAATGTATGAATATGTAAATATAAAAGGAGAGAATAGCAATGAAAAAAGTAATTACGTATGGAACTTATGATTTGTTGCATATTGGTCATATCAATTTATTAAGAAGAGCAAGAGAATTAGGTGATTATTTGATTGTAGTACTTTCGACAGATGAATTTAATGCACTAAAGCACAAAACAGCATATCATAGTTTTGAAGATAGAAAAGCTATTTTAGAGGCGATTCGTTACGTTGACGAAGTGATTCCAGAAGTTTGTTGGGAACAGAAAATTTCTGATGTTGTAGATAATCAAGTAGATATTTTTGTTATGGGTGATGATTGGAAAGGTGAATTTGACTTTTTAAAGGATTACTGTGAAGTAGTTTACTTACCTCGTACGGATGGAATTTCTACAACAAAAATTAAACATGATTTACAAAAATAACGGAAGATTAATGGGGTTTACAAATAATGGGGTTTTTTCGTGAGTGGTTTAATCAATTTGGGGAAACAGAGAAAATAAGAGATAAAGATGTGATAGATGGTGTCAATGAATTATATTTAACCTATCAAGAAACATGTCCGATTAGGGAAAATGTCATATTGTTAGAGTCGCAAAATGGAAAAGGAATTTCGGAAAGTATTATTGCACTCATGGAAGTATTACAAAAAGAACCAGCATATCAATCTTATGAAGTATATTTTTCTAGTGTAGAGGAACGAAAGGTACAAAGAAATAATTATTTAAAAGTAGTAGGTTTTACAAAAATAAAATTACTTACGTATGATACACCAGAGTATTATCAAATATTAGCAACAGCGAAATATTTAATCAATGATGCTTGTTTCCGAAGTAATTTTATTAAAAGAAAAGAACAAGTTTATGTAAAGTTTTGGGCTCATACACAGTTAAATGTAGTTGGCAGAAGTCAAAGCACAAATTATGCACAAAATGGTATTATTCAAAAAAATTTATTTGATGCAGATTATATTATTTGTCCAAATGAGTTTACTAAAAATGTATTGCAAAAAGATTACATGATAGAAAACTTTGCAAAAGGAAAGTTTTTAATGAGTGATGGATTTCAAGCCCAGATGGTACAAGATGAAGTTCGTCGAAAAGAAATTAGAGAAAAATTTGAAATCCAAGAAAAAAGAGTATTTGTTTATATACCACAAGGAAGACCAAAAGAAGCATATAAAACACAATATATCGAAAGTTTATGGAATGATTTAAAAAAACTAGATGAATTGTTAGACGATTCTTGTCTTTTGTATGTAAGTTTAACTGCAACTGTATTACAAGGCAAAGATTTTGAAGGTTTCCATCATATTAAAAAGATACCAAATGCTTATGGACAATATCGTATGTTAAGTGCTGTGGATGGTTTAATTACAGATTATTCAAATCTTATTTTTGAATATGCAGGGTGTGGTAGAAAAGTTATATTGTTACAATTAGAGTCCGAACAATATATAGAAAAAAGGGAAATCTATTCGGAGTTATTACAGATGCCATTTCCAAAGGCTACTTCTGTAGAAATTTTAGCAAAAGAAGTAAAGTTAGAAAAGAATTATGACGATAAACAATTTTTAGAAACATACTGTAAATACAATAAAAGAGGAATGGCAAGTCTTGTTTGCGAAAAAGTAATATTAGAACAAGAAAATGAGAATTTAGAAGTACAATCTATTGCAGATAATGGTAAAAAAAATGTTATGATTTATCCGGGCGGTTTGGAAAAAAATGGAATTACAAGTTCTATTGTCAATATGCTTTCTAATGTCGATACAAAGAAATACAATTATATGATAGTGTATCGTATGGAATTTCTTCGTGAAAATCCGAAAGTATTACGAGATTTGCCAGAAGATGTGACTTGGTATGGATATTCTTATGTTAGAAATGTTTCTAAAAAAGATACGATGTTATATGAATATTGGTTGTATCACCCTTTCGTAAATTATACGATGGCAAAACGAATGCTACATCGGAGAGCAACGAATGAAAAGAATCGATTATTTTCGAACTGTCGTATGGAGCATGTCATACAGTATAATGGTTATGGTACAGATATGATAGTAACAATGCAACTTATGCCTTGTAATCGTATTGTTTATGTACACAATAATATGATAAAAGAATTACAAGATAAAAGTGGTATGAACAAAAGTTTATTGAGTAAAGCATACCAATCGTATGATACCGTGGCTCTTGTATCAGAAGACCATAGACAAATTACAAAAAAGTTGGCAGCAGTGTACTGGTTTGGAAGGGCAAATATTACATTAGCAAAAAATATTATCAATTATAAAAGGATATTAGCTTTAGCAGAACAAGACTTTTCGATAGATACTTCTACTATATTAAATGTGACGGAAGAAAGATTAAATCAAATATTGCATTGTTCTGCGAAAAAATTTATTACGATTGGTCGATTTTCCCAAGAAAAAGGTCATAGTCGTTTGATTGATGCTTTTGTGGAGATTCATAAAAATAATCCAGACACCTATTTGATTATTCTTGGTGGTTATGGGGCATTATATGAAGAAACGGTAGAAAAAGCGAAACAAGTAGAATGTAGTGACAATATCGTGATTATTCAATATTTGTCTAATCCGTATGCATTACTAAAATTATGTGATTATTTTGTATTATCTTCATTCCATGAGGGGCTTCCTGTTGTATTGGCAGAGGCAGATATTGTGGGAAAACCAAGTATTTCTACCAATATTGAAGGTCCAAGAAGATTTATGCAAGAATATAATGGTAATTTAGTAGAAAATAGTACGGAAGGTATTATCAAAGGAATGCAAATGTGTTTAGATGGAACAGTTAAACAACGATTAAACATTGATTATGAGCGATATAATAAAGAAGCAATCGAACAATTTGAAAATTTATTACAGTAAAAAATAAGGAGAAAAAAATAAAATGAAACAGTCATTTTTAACAAAAGAACAAATTGATGAGGTAGTAAAAAGCTATCCGACACCATTTCATCTGTATGATGAAAAAGGCATTAGAGAAAATGCAAGAAATATGGCAAAGGCATTTGCTTGGAATAAAGGATTTAAAGAATATTTTGCAGTAAAGGCTACTCCAAACCCATTTATTATGCAGATTTTAAAAGAAGAAGGTTGTGGTTTTGACTGTTCTTCTATGACAGAACTTATGATGTCAGAAGCAGTAGGTTCGACTGGTTCTGAAATTATGTTTTCTTCCAATGCTACTCCTCCGGAAGAATTTGTAAAAGCAAGAGAGTTGAATGCAATTATCAATTTAGATGACTTTACACATATTGCATTTTTAGAAAAAACAGCAGGATTACCAAAGCGTATTTGTTGTCGTTATAATCCGGGTGGTGTATATGCTGTTAGCAATGGTATTATGGACAATCCTGGTGATGCAAAATATGGATTTACAAAAGAACAACTTATCGAAGGTTTTCGTATTTTAAAAGAAAAGGGAGTAGAAGAATTTGGTATTCATTCATTCCTTTGTAGTAATACAGTGACAAATGACTATTATCCAATGCTTGCTAGAACATTATTTGAACTTGCAGTAGAAGTCAAAGAGAAAACAGGAGCAAATATTACGTTTATCAATTTATCCGGTGGTGTAGGTATTCCATATCGTCCAGAACAAGAAGCAAATGATATTTTTGTGATTGGAGATGGTGTTAGAAAAGCATTTGAAGAAATTTTAGTACCTGCCGGTTTAGGAGAAGTAGCTATTTTTACAGAATTAGGACGTTTTATGTTAGCACCTTACGGACAACTTGTAGCTACTGCTGTACATGAAAAGCATATTTATAAAGAATATATTGGATTAGATGCTTGTGCTGTCAATTTAATGCGACCTGCGATGTATGGTGCCTATCATCATATTACGGTTGTTGGAAAAGAAGATTTGCCTCATGACCATAAATATGATGTGACTGGTTCTCTTTGTGAAAATAATGATAAGTTTGCGATTGACCGTATGCTTCCAAAAATTGACATTGGAGATTATATTGTCATCCATGATACAGGAGCACATGGTTTTTCGATGGGCTATAATTATAATGGTAAACTTCGTTCTGCTGAACTTTTATTACAAGAAAATGGTGAAGTAAAAATGATTCGCCGTGCAGAAACACCAGCGGATTATTTTGCGACATTTGATTTTACAAATCTTTTTACTCACTAGAAAAGACCTTGTGAAATTCTTTCTTTTTAATATAAAGTATTTAAAAAGTTGTTCCGATATATAGTGTATAAGAGTTGAAAAAATTGCAAAATATAGATAGACAACAATGAATGGATGGTGAGAAAAATGCGTATTGGTATTGATGCTATGGCAGAAGTTAGTCAATTGTATCAAAGTAATGTTACAAGACGAAAGACAGAAGTAAAGAAGTCTGCTTATACAAAAGATTCCGTTGAGATTTCGGAATTTGGCAAAGATATTCAGGTCGCAAAGCAGGCAGTTGCTCAAGCGGAAGATATTCGCATGGATAAAGTTCAGGATATAAAGGCTCGTATGGCAAATGGCACATATAATGTTCCAATGGGTGCATTAGCAGATAAGTTATTAAACGGATTTATGTTGTAAGAAAGACTGCCACGCAAAGCGTGTGTAGATAAACAACCATAAAAAGATGGAGAATGGAACAATGGCGAGTTTAATGGAGGAGTTAATAACTACTCTTCGTGGAGAGCAAGAGACTTATCAGGCATTACTTCCAGTAGTAGAAAGTAAAACACAGGCAATTATTGCGAATGATTTAACAAAAATTCAGCAAATTACGGAGTTAGAACAAGAAGCTATTGGAAAGGTTATGATGTTAGAGAGAAAACGAGCAGAAGTTATTAAAAATATGGGAATTGTGTTAAATAAGAAAGTTTCTGATTTAACCCTTCCTAATTTAATTAAATTATTAGAACAACAGCCAGCCCAGCAACAAGAATTAAAAGAAATTCATACAGAATTAACAAAAATTTTAAATCGTGTGAATTCGGTGAATGGACATAATAAAAACTTGATTGAACAGTCGCTGGAAATGATTTCTTATAATATGAATATCATTCAGAGTACAAGGATAGTACCAGGGAATAATTATACACGAAATGCGGGACAATGGGATATGACCGCTTCACAGACAGGGATGTTTGATGCAAAGCAGTAAAGACATCCCTGTCTTTCTGCTTGTATTATAGATAGATGAGAAAGGATACATAAAGCAATGGGTTTAATGAGTGGTTTATATGTTGGTGTATCAGGACTACAAGTAAATCAGCGTGGTTTAACAGCAACGGGACATAACTTAGCAAATGCAGAAACGGAAGGTTATGTTCGTCAGCGAGTGATTACATCGGATTGGACATATATTAATGTTGGAAATACACATATTGCACCTATGACCGTAGGGCAAGGAGCAACGGTATCAGCAATTAATCAAGTAAGAGATATGTTTTTAGATAAATCGTATCGTCAAGAATTAGGTAGACAAAAGTTTTATGAAGCACAGTATGAGTCAGTAACCGAAGTGGAAGAAATTTTAGGAGAAACCGAAGGTGTTGCTTTTCAAGATTCGATGGAAGAATTTTGGGTTTCGATGTCTGAACTTTGTAAAGAACCAGAAAGTATTGTGCATCGTTCTAGTTTTATTCAAACAGCAGTTAGTTTTATTGAACGAGCAGAATTAGTTTATGAACAAATTAAAGATTATCAAGTAAGTTTGAATACAAAAATTGGAAATTATGTAGACCGTATCAATGAAATTGGTTACGAAATTCAAGAATTAAATAATAAAATATTACGAGCAGAAGGTACTGGTGTAGAAAATGCAAATGACTACCGAGATGCTAGAAATCTTTTACTAGATGAATTAGGCAGTTTAGCAAATATTTCTTATAAAGAGCAAGCAAATGGAGTAGTTACTGTAAAATTAGAGGAGTATGTTTTTGTTTCGGAAGATATCGTATTTCCAATGGCAACAAGATTGATGAATAATGAAACAGGTATGATAGAGCCATATTGGCCATCCTATGGAGATATTCCAGTATATCAGTTTGAGCCGTTACCATCTTCAGAAGCAGATACGGATATTGGTTCTTTGAAAGGTTTGCTTTTTGTAAGAGGGGATAAAATTGGTAAATATACAGATATTCCAGTAGAACCCAAAAAAGAAGATTATACAGATGAAACAGGATATTTCTATGAAGAAGATTATAAAGAGGATTATAGAGTATACGAAGCAGATTTGAAAAAATATAATTTAGATATTGATTCTTCTGCTATTGTAAATATTCAGTCTCAGTTTGACCAATTAATTCATGGAATTGTAACAACGGTTAATGATATTCTTTGTCCAAATAAAGAAGTAATGACAGCAGATGGAGAAACTATTTTA